>DUVY01000172.1 GCA_012840805.1 Clostridiales bacterium
ACTGGGCGGTATCGGCAGGGGAGACAATGCAAGCAAAACCGAAAAAGTGGCCATCAACTACAAAGCCGAACAGGACAGGCTGGGCAGGTCCCGGGATGTATCTTATCTATATGAGCAGATACGGGCAAAACAAGGAGAACTGAAACGACTGGAGGATGAAACCCTGCCGATAGTAAAAGCCCTGCAGGGGATCACGGATAAGCAAAGGTTGGTAGTGACCGAATTTTATATCAAGGGCAACACCTGGTATACGGTAGGAATCAAACATCAGCAGGCGTTTGGCAATTATATAAGCAGGGACACCTGCCGGAAGATACGGGATGAAGCGCTGAGGAAGATGAGGAGGATACTGGGAGAATGACCGGGCAACCGGTCTTTTTCGCAAAAAAAAGAGCCGGATGGCTCAAGCTGGTAGTAATATATACCCGTTTTTGTAGTTTTTATGGTACACTTTGATGTATCTTTGGGTGTAAGTGGCTATGCTGTCATCACCTATGATGGTTGTTTGCACTATCTTTTCATACCAGTTTTCTCTTAGTATTTTTTGCTTTTTCATTCTTCTACTCCTCCTATTTCCTCAACCTCTAAACTCCACCAGCTTAAATTTATTTTACTTAACTCATACCTTAAATCTCTTAATGTTTTAACCTCGTCTAGATCTGGTAATTCTGTTTCTGGGCTACCATCATCAATCCATGGGCTATAGTTCATCCAGTCAAGCAAGTCAGAATTTTCTTTTAGATAATTTACAACCTCTTTCAGTGTGCCTTCTGCTAATACAGTTTCTTTTCCTTCGTTCTTTTCTATCAACCTCAACATGCCTAATCTCTCCTTTTCAATTTTATATTTTATTAGTTCCACCACATATGGCGGAGGAGTTCTTTTTTTTGCTTCCCAGTCTTGTAGGGTGCGGACTGGGATATTAAAGTAATCTGCAAATGCTTTTTGGGTCATTCTGGTTTGTTCTCTGATTTTTTTCAACTCTTCAACGTCTCTTAAATACCGTTGGTATTTTTCTTTTACTATATTGTCAAAGTTTTCTTTTTTTCTGACCTTCCATTCCTCTGCTGTCTCCCCGGGTCTTAAATAACCTGTTCTCGCTTCTGCTCCATCCACAATACTTGATTTTTCCTTTTCAGATAGCCCTTCAAACCATTTTTCTATTGTCATTTTAGATTCCTCCTTATTGTTTTTGTTAATTTAATTATAACACGCATTGCGTACTTTTGCAACACCTTTTTTTAAAATTTTTTAATTTTTTTCAAAAAATCGTTCGACACAACTCGACATAAAGGGGCAAGGCAAAAAGTCTGCATTTTTTCCCACTTTTTTCCCACTTTTTTCCCAAAAGGGTATGATAAGATTAAACTGCAGGAGTATAAAAAATACACCCCCTCATAAGCCCGGGCGCACACCTGGGCCTTTTTTGTGAAGCAAAAACAACAAAAGGTTTGAGATATGGATTCCGGCCGGGGTAGCCTGACCGGAGGGAAAGTATGTGCCAAAAAGGACGGCAGGGGAGGGAGCCAGGCGCATAAAAAGATGGTGATGGTATGCAAATCAAAGACAGTGGCGCACGTCGCCGATTTGATACGGGAGCTGTGCGGGATTTAGCAGAGGGAAAAGGTCGCTGTGATTTATTGCCTTTGGACGTGATAGGTGGTTATACAAGTGATTCTATCTTGCTTAACATAGACCATTACTTGCGAGAAGGAAGCCCACGTGCACTATGGAGAGCTATAGAGCAATACGGTGACAAAAAAGGTTGGAACATATACACTTCCATGTTAGAAGCGTCGAAACAGTACGAAGATGGTGCTTTAAAGTACGAAGAGAGGAATTGGGAAAAAGGAATACCACTCCACTGCTACATCGACAGTGGAGTGAGACATTA
>DUVY01000136.1 GCA_012840805.1 Clostridiales bacterium
ACCCATCAAAAATTTCTCGCCAAGTGGCACCATAATCCTGGCTCATATATGCGTGTCTAGGAGGGTTCGATGCTGTTTTTGAGCCATACGTGGATAGAAAGACTTGGTTTTGTTTTACATCCCAACCAAAAGACCTATCGAATCCACCTGAAGATGGTTCTAATACTAATTGAAAGTTGCCCCCATTTGAGGCTTCTGGTTCTGTTGTGTTTAATTCCAGTCCATTGCTAAGCCAGACTTTATCCCCCTCACAAACTATGATACTTTTTTCTTCGTCAGGACAACTGGTGATAAATGTTGTAGTGACTTGACTGGAGAACCTTCCTATTTGTACCCATGTGTCTCCACCGTCTTTACTGAGAAATAGATTGTTAAGCCCTCGTCTGCCAAGTATCCAGGTATCCCCGCCCCTGTCGTGCATTTGTGTTGGGAAAATATTTTTATTAGGGCCTAAACCGTTCACAACCTCAACTTTATTTGTGAAACTAGGAAAATAATTCATTATCTTAATCTTACCCCCTTGATTGCATAAACCGTTTCACCTTGACTCCCTAAGGGTTGCAATATAAATTTTACTGATGAGTATGTCCCTATTAAATAGGAACCACTGTTAACAATCATCTCATCTATTAAATTCTCATTTTCTCCTACAAGTATCTCAACTTTGATTGCGTAAGGAGCAGCTATTTCTAGTATTACATTGTTGTATTCGTTTAGATCGTATCTAACTGTGGTGTGCTTCCCCCCAGAGCCGTCAGCGTAGAATGCTCCAGAATCAAGAAGTTCAACCATAGTGCCAGATAGTTGGGCTTTCTGGGACCCATCAGTTAACTTCTGTTCCAGGGCGACCAGCTTATTTTCTATGCCACCCAGCTTACTTCCCAGTTGTGCGTTTGTTACAAAATCGTCATACTTACTGTCTAATATTAAGCCACCAGTGTCCCCTACGCTTACATACTTAGACCTGCTCATTTATCTCCCTCCTCTTATGGTAGGTTTGCAAACTCTGGGATGTTTTCCCTCACCCACTCACCACCTATCAGTTCAGTGTTTTTATATTTTCTATTGTACCTGCTTATTAACCAGAACATTGTTAGTTCAGGTTCTTCCACCGATGGTTCAAAATCACTCGCAATGTCTTTTAACCGCTGTGCAATCTCCATCTCCACTTATATCACCTCCAATATCTCAAAATACGTATTGTGATTGTCAAAGTCTCGTCTGGGTCGTTGTTCCAGACTCGAATAAACGATGGAGAAACGGGTGGCAAGGCAATGTCGAACGCTTCTTTAATGTCTGTCAATCCAAGGTTATAATACTGCATCCCAACCCAGACGAAAATGTGGGGTAGGATGTCGAGTGCGGCGCTAAAGTTTCTGGCCGCTGGATACAAGCAACCGTGCGCTGGTTCTAAACTAGCGTAACTTTGCCATGGTGCAGATGACCTTATTTGCAAGGTATTTAAATCGTTCCATACTAACAACACAACTTTTTTCTCGTTGGTTATATTCAAGTTAATTTGATCCGTTCTCGAGAGGGGTGCTACGGACACCGCATCCAATAGAACTTCTCTAGTTACAGCAGTGCCAGATAGTTGGACTTTCAGATCCCCTTCAGCCGTCACATTTGCGATCTG
>DUVY01000091.1 GCA_012840805.1 Clostridiales bacterium
GAATGCGGGAGTCAAAGTCCCGTGCCTTACCGCTTGGCTACACCCCATTGTTGGGGTGAGTAAAGAGTCTCGAACTCTTGACCTCCAGGGCCACAACCTGGCGCTCTAACCAAATGAGCTATACCCACCTCGCATACTGTTGGCACGCCTGAAGGGATTCGAACCCCTGACCCACGCCTTAGAAGGGCGTTGCTCTATCCAGCTGAGCTACAGGCGCTCAAAAACTTGGAGCGGGTGATGGGAATCGAACCCACGCAGCCAGCTTGGAAGGCTGGAACTCTACCACTGAGCTACACCCGCGCTTGCCTTGGTTGGTTTCCCTTCTCCAAATTAGTGCCAAGATATAATATCATTTATAAATTTTTATGTCAAATATTTGACCGCGTTTGCCGAGACAAGCGCCAAAAATTTTTATAAAATTTTTTACAAATACACAAAAATTTGGTATTAGTATATTCAATTTTCAAAACATATATATTGTTATTGTTAAGATGCGCTCGCTAACTTTCAAACAACCAAAAAACTTGGTTGGTTGTTTTGCCGCGGTATAATTTTATCATATTTTTTTGAGTTTTTCAAAGGCGTTTGCCCTAAGAAGATTATGGCAAAACTTGCGGCTATAGTCGCCTAGATACTTTGGTTTTTATAAGTTTTCTAACCTGTTTTTTATCTCAAATAAGAATTCTTGGGAATTGACTTTTTTGGGCGTTACTCCGTCCTTTCTGAACAGACCTACTAAGTCGCCTGTCATTACGCCCTGCTCTATGGTCGCCAGCGTCGCTTTTTCCAGCCTTTTGGCAAAGTCGGATAACTCAGCGTTATTATCCATTACGCCTCGTCTATTGAGCGCGCCCGTCCACGCAAATATGGTCGCTACCGAATTAGTGGATGTTTCCTCGCCCTTTTGGTGCCTATAATAATGTCTAGTTACCGTGCCGTGCGCCGCCTCGTATTCGTATTTGCCGTCGGGACTTACCAATACCGAAGTCATCATAGCAAGGCTTCCGTAAGCCGTGGCTATCATATCGCTCATTACATCGCCGTCATAGTTTTTTAGCGCCCAGATAAATCCGCCCTCGCTTCTTACCACTCGGCTTATAGAGTCGTCAATAAGCGTGTATTCGTAATTTAGACCTAGTTCGTCAAACTTGGATTTGTATTCGTTCTGATATATGTCGTTAAATATTTCTTTGAACTTGCCGTCATAGGTTTTGGATATGGTATCTTTGGTGGCAAACCACAAATCCTGACGGGTATCCACAGCGTAATTAAAGCAAGAACGCGCGAAGCTTGTAATAGACTTGACCGTGTTGTGCATTCCGCTTACAACGCCCTCGCCGCCCTCAAAATCGTGGACTAGAAGCGTTTTTTGACTGCCGTCGGGCTTAGTAATAACCAACTCGGCTTTTGAGCCTTGGGGCGCCAAATATTCCACATTTTTATACATATCGCCGTAGGCGTGACGGGCAATCGTTATGGGCTTTTTCCACGCGGGGATATAGGGCTGGATGCCGTCAACTAAGATAGGCGCCCTAAACACAGTCCCGTCCAAAATCGCCCTCAAAGTGCCGTTGGGGCTCGACCACATCTTTTTTAGGTCATACTCTTCCATACGCTGATGGTTGGGCGTTATGGTCGCGCATTTGACGCCCACGCCCAATCTTTTGATCGCGTTGGCGGCGTCTATGGTTATTTGGTCCGAAGTTTGGTCTCTTGACATCAAACCTAAATCATAAAACTCGGTTTTTAATTCTATATAGGGTTCTAATAATATCTCCTTGATCCAATCCCACAAAATACGGGTCATTTCATCGCCTTGAATCTCTACCAAAGGCGTGGTCATCTTGATTTTCATAAAAGCCCTCCTTGTTGTTACCTTTGGTATTATAACATAAAAGGCGCCTTATCCCAAAATGTTTGCGCCAAAAACAAACAGCCTAAAAATATTAGGCTGTAAAAATTTTAATAATAACGCTTTTGATTAACGCCTTAATAACTAATGCTTTGTTAAATTTTTCCGCCGCCCGCGCAATTTAGGACATTGGACACATAGGCGTATTTGAGATAGCGTTTTTGGTCGGCGGCGTAAAGCGCAGTTTGAACAAGTTTGTCTATAAGCTCAAAAAAGTCCGTGCCGCTATAATCCCAAAGATAATAGCTAAGCGAGCCGGGGATTGTGTTGACTTCGTTGATATAAATAGTATTGTCGGTCTTATCTATTATATAGTCTATCCTGATTACCCCCTTGTAGCCCGCCGCCAAAAAAACTCGCTTGGATTGGTTTTGAATCTCAAAAGACATAGTTTCGGGTATATCCGCGGGCAATTTTCGCTTTAGGCTGTCCATCCCGCCCATTTTGACGCCTTTTGAGAGATATTTTTCCTCAAAGGTCAAAAACGCCTGCCAGCTTAGCGGTCTTTCGCATACCGATACCTTATTATCGGCGCTACTGCCTAAGACCGAGCAATTGACTTCTATAAAATCCGTCAATGCCCGTTCCACTAGAACTCTATGGTCAAATTTGAAAGCTATGTCCATAGCTGCTTTTAGGCTTTGGATATCGCTTACCCGTGTTATGCCTATGCTGCTGCCTAAGTTAGACGGCTTGACAATCAAGGGAAATCCCAGCGCTTGCGCCCTGTCTAGAAAGTTTTGGTTGCCTGTAATATGATAATACTCTTCTTTATAGGTCCATACATAAGGCAAAACATTAAGCCCTAAGCCTTGAAAAAACATTTTCATAGCTATTTTGTCCATTCCTAAGGCGCTGCCCAAAACCGAGCTAGAGGTATATGGAATATCGGACATCTCCAGCATCCCTTGAAGCGTCCCGTCCTCGCCGTTTAGACCGTGCATACAAATCAAGGCTACATCGGCTTTGCATAATATTTTGTTGTTTTTGTAATAGATGTTTTTGTCGGCGGGTTTTAGGTAAACTTTTTGAAGTTTGTGGTAATCTATGTTTTTGCAAAACTCAAAATTTTTGAGATCTTTGCCGTGCAAAAACAAGCCGTTGATGTCTATATAAATCGGATAAATATTGTATTTGGACTCGTCGGCAAAATCCATAGCTTGATGCGCCGTGATTATTGAGATGTCGTGTTCGCAGGACTTTCCGCCAAAAAATAGTAATAGATTGAGTTTCATAACGCCTCGCTTTATTTAATAATTATCGGGCAAATCGTTTTGGAACAGCGCCACCTTGCTGCCTGGGATTGAGTTTAGAATATTGACAGCTTGGTCGAGGTTGTCGCATATACGAATGCGTTTTATGCTGAAGTTTTCTTTTATTAGCCCGTCATATATATATAATGAGTTTGGACCTGTGATTATGCACCAATCCGCCGCGCGAGCTATGTGTTTTCCCAATTCCTCGTTGACGCTTTTTTGGCGTTTGCCCATATCCACAAGCCCCGCCGTAATGACTATCTTTTTTTGCAAAAATGATTTTAAAACATCCAAAGCCGCTTTCGCGCCTTCTAGATTGGCGTTAAACGAATCGTCAATAATAGTCAAGCCGCCGCCCGACTCAATTAATTGCAATCTGTGCGGGATGGGCTTTAGCTCTGTAATTTTTTGGGCTATTTCTTCCAAGCTCGCGCCCAACTTATACGCCAAAGCCGCCGCTAGCGCGATATTGCCGATATTGGGCAAGCCCAAAAGCGCCGTAACGCAATCAATTGTCTTGCCGTCAATCGTAAGCGAAAACCTGCTGCCGCGGTTAAAGGTTTGAGGATTGGAATAATAAGCGAAATAAACCACCTCTTGAGTAAAAGCGCCGATTATTATTTTGTTATGTTTTGTCTTTTGGAACAATTTCAAAACCTTAGGGCTGGTATGATTAAACGCCGCTAGTCCGTCAGGCTTTAGGTTTTGGATAATTTCGTATTTGGCGCGGGCTACCGTTTCAATGTTTTTGAAAGTTGCCAGATGCTGCTCGCCTATTGCCGTAATTACGGCTATATCGGGCGGGGCTATGGCGCAAAGCTTGGTAATATCGCCCTTTTTTCTCGCACCCATTTCGGCTATAAATATTTGGTCGTCGGGCTTTAGATGCTGATTGATACTTCGACAAAGGCCCATAGGCGTATTAAAGCTGTTAGGGCTAGCGCAGACTTTATATCGCCCTTCAAGAAGTTTTTGTAAAATAAATTTTACGCTTGTTTTGCCGAAGCTGCCCGTAATTCCAATGATTTTTAAATCGGGCATTGAGGCTAGCTTTTTTTTGGCAAGGTATATGTATTTGCTTCGCAAAACCGCTTCCAAAGGCGCGGCTATTGCCGCCGCGATGCCGCACAAAAAATAACTCATTATAGGCGCGAGCCCTATTATAGAATAACTTAGAGCGGGGATATAAAAATAAAAGGCGTATATAATCCCAAACCAAAAAACAAAATTAACGAAAATTAAGACTATAAAAAACCTTATAATCCTATGCGTTATTTTTAGCGGGGTTTTGTATTTTTTGATAAACTGCAAGATGCTAAACACAATCATTAAAACAGTAAAAGACGAAATTCCCAATAGATAAAAATGCCCGCCCAATGTGTCAAAAACACTCATTAAGCTGAAGGTCAAGACAAATATGATTAAACTTTCTAGCGCTAGCCTTAATATAAGGGATGTTTTGATGTTTTTATAATATTCGCCGATATGATAGGCGCGTAATTGATAATGCTGGATTAGTTGATACGAGGACAAAACAGCCAAGATGGCGGTCATAGCGCTTATTATTAATATTATATAAAGTTCAATCATCTTTCTCCCCCAAAAATCTCTCGCAATGTTTTATAAATAGCAGGCTTTTTTGCCTGTAAGCAAAATGCCCTGTCCCCCTTATGATAATGAGCTTGCTTCTCTTTATCAGCCTGTTCATCTTTTTTGCCATATATAAAGGGGTTTCTGTGTCGTTTTGCCCCCAGATTAAAAGCGTGGGCGCTTTTATATGTTTTAGTCGGTGGGTTTGGTCGCAATTGACTATTTTGACAAAAGTATCTTTCATTACGCCTTTTGCCGCTTTGTAATCGGCTGAGCCGAATTTGGTCAAATCTTTTTTGAATTTTTTGGCGAGCTTGTATCTTAAAATATTAATATAATGTTTGAGGTTTTTGCGCTTTTTTAGTCCTGCGCTTGAAGTCAAAATTAGTTTATCAATTATTTCGGGATACATATAAGCAAGCTCAATGGCTACCCTGCCGCCAAAAGAATGAGCGATTATATGCGTTTTTTTGATGTTTTTGGCTTGCAAAAACGCATAGACCATAAGGGCGTAATCGGCGACGCCAAAAGGATACGGCGGGGGCGGACTTTTGCCAAAGCCGCAAAAATCAATCGCTGTAACCGTATAGCTTTTCTTAAAATAATCAAAAACGGCTTGAAAGGATTCCAAACTTCCTCCCCAGCCGTGCAGCAATAAAATATTTTTTTCTTTTGAATTAGATTGAATATAATTGATATCTATATCAAGGTTTTTTGCCATCATACCGCCACATAATATAAGCGTCTTCCTGATTCTTATAATAATTTTTTCTTACGCCTTCTATTGCAAAGCCCAAAGACTTGTAAAGATTGATGGCGGCTGTATTGCTCTTTCTGACTTCCAATGTTATCTTATGAATTTCTATATCTTTTAGATATCGCAATATATATGAAACAAGTTGTCTTCCTATTCCTTTTTTTCTGTTTTCTAAAGAAACAGCCAAATTATCCAAATGCGCCTCGTCAAATATAACCGTTACGACCGCGTAGCCAATTATTTCCTTGTCCTTCTCATAGCCAAAAAGCTTGGATATATCGCTTGCCAAAACCGCCAAAAAGTTTTGCCTGTTCCACGCGTCCTCGCCAAAGCACTCGCTCTCTATTAGGCAAATTTGGGATATATCCTCTAAGGTCGCTGTTCTTATCATAAGTCTTTTTGCGCCTGCGGAACTTGGATATATAAAGGCTCCAAATGATAGCTATCAACAGTGTTTTGTTCTGTGGCTTGGCTCATCAGCTTTTGGATGCCTGTTTTGCAACGCTCAATCAATTGAATCTTAAAATTATCTTTTTTTATGGGCAAGTCAAAATCCGCGGCAATCAAAACAGGCTCGTCTATCAAGCCCAAAAAGGCCTCAAACTCTTGTTTGGTCAAAACCTTAGGGCTTAAAATCTCTTTTTGAGTATTGTTTTGGTTTTCATAAACAGCGATATAAACTTGAGAATTTCCGCTAGCTTGGGCGCAGACTATGGTTTCGCCTGATACGCTATATATATTATATGCGAACATCTCCAAAGAGTTGAAAGGGAATATTTTTATATTTTTGATATATGAAAAAACCTTAACGGTGGTTACGCCTATTCTTATGCCGGTAAACGACCCCGGTCCGCGATTGACGCCTATATAATCAATCAAGCCCCAATCCTTGCCTTGCATAAGTTTTTGGATAGCGGGCATTAAGGTTACCGAATGCCTAAGGGAAGATAAATCAAAGTGGTAAAGCTCTTCGCCCTCGTATCGCCCTACTATTTCTAGGCGTTCGCGCGCTGTGTCTATGCAGATATAATTCATTTGATTTCCACCAATCTTGTGTTTTCGTCAATGTAGGCGATATTAACTCGATAAGTAATGCTATTTACCATATCTTTTACTTTATCCGCCCATTCTATAACCGTTATAGCGTTTTCTTGCCCAATAAACTCGTCAAAACCCGCCTCATAGGCTTCGGACGCGTCCGAAAGTCTATACATATCAAAGTGGTATAAATCCCATATATCGCCCTTGTATTGCCTAAAAAGCGTAAATGTAGGGCTCAAAACGGAACGCGTAACGCCTAAACCTTGGGCCAAACCTTTGGCAAAGACTGTCTTGCCCGCGCCTAATTGACCTTCAAGCGTTATAATATCGCCGCCTTTTAGCTTTTTGGCTAAGCTTTTGCCAAGCTCAAAAGTCTGTTCTCGGCTTGTGGTTTTGTATCGCATAGGGTTTATTATATCAGATGATTAAACAATGGGCAATTTAAAAAAATGAGGGCGTCGCCCTCATTTTTGGTTATATTTTTTTTATTTTAGTCCTGTGTCTTTTGGAATTTGTTGTGTCTTTTTGAAATTATAGATTAGCCTAAATTTTTTATCCAAATTTTTGATGAAATGCCTCATTGGTCATTGTGGCAAGCGAGATACAATTAAACAAGCAAATTATGGCGGGAATTCCTGTCCAAAAGAAAAACAAAGACAGCACAAAATCGCCCGTTCTTTTTAGATAAACCTTGTGTAAAGCGACACCGCATAAGAATAATAAAGAAATAAACGCCAATATAAGCGCTACTTCGCGGGATAAAGACGAAGGAACCGCGGTCTTGGACGAACTTTGGGCATAGGTATTGGTTCTCGTATTTTGCGTTGTGTTAGTTGGCCTAAAATTATATGTCCCTTGCTGGCTGTCGGCGCCTTGTTTGGGCTGGGCGTCGAAAGAAAAGCCGTAAGTGTAGGTTTTGTCCTTGCCTTCTATTGAAATATTAAACCCGCGACCTTTTTGGTCGCTTTGGTCGGTGGATTTTAGTCCTATGCCGCAATGGTCGCAATAATTTTGGTTATGCTCAAGCGGCGCGCCACAATTGGGGCATCTCAAAGCTTCGAGTGGCATATTATTCTTTCTCCGAATATATATATTTATATTTACATTATATTGCATTATTACCCCATTGACAAGTATATATTTTTAAAAACAGATTAAGATGTGATTAGAAAATAATGAGAAAAATTTTGTATAACCGTAGCGCCGCGCTCGAATACGCCAAAAAATGGGCGTATTCTCGCAATCCAAAATATTATGACTTTTCTAATTTGGGCGGGGATTGCACCAATTTTATATCGCAGTGCGTCTTCGCGGGCATTAATGTAATGAACTTTACGCCCATAACGGGCTGGTATTATCTATCGGCTGGCAACCGAACTGCGTCTTGGACGGCAGCTGAGTATTTTTTTAAGTTTATGATTAATAATAAAGGCGCGGGACCTCAAGCGGCGCAAATAAACCAAAGCCAAATAATAGAAGGCGATATTATACAGCTTAGTTTTAAAGATAATGTTTTTACGCACTCGCTCTTTGTGGTAGCCACAATTCCTGAGATAACAGTCGCCACGCATACTTTTGATTCATACGACCGCCCTTTGAGAAGTTATATTTTTGACAAGATAAGGTTTATAAAAATTACGGGCGGCGCCAAATATTAATAAAAAAGTCTTTTGATTGGTTTTGCGTATGGCTCGTTTTGTGGTAACATATAATTAATTTGGAATAAATGCGTTAATAGGAGAATCATATGGCGATTTTGGTAACAGGCGGAACAGGTTATATCGGAAGTCATACCGTTATTGAGTTGATTAACGCGGGCTATGAAGTAATTATTTTGGATAACCTTTCTAACTCTAAGATAGAGGCTCTTAATAGAATCAAGCAAATTACAGGCAAGGATGTCAAGTTTTATAAGACTGATTTGTTGGATATGGACGGGCTTGAAAAGGTCTTCAAAGAAAATCAAATTACCGATGTCGTGCATTTCGCAGGCTTGAAGGCAGTGGGCGAATCGGTGTCTATCCCGTTGAGATATTATTATAACAATATTACGGGCACTATAAATTTGCTCGCCGCTATGCAAAAAGAGGGCGTGAAAAACATAGTGTTTTCGTCTTCGGCGACCGTCTATGGCGTGCCCAAAAGCGTTCCTATCAAAGAAGACGCCCTTCTTAGCGCGACTAATCCATACGGCAGAACTAAGCTGTTTATAGAACAGATTATAAAAGACCAAAATGTCGCCGACCCCTCGCTCAATGCGGCTATTTTGAGATATTTCAACCCAATAGGCGCACACGAAAGCGGGCTTATTGGCGAAGACCCCAACGGCATCCCCAACAACCTTGTGCCCTATATAACTCAAGTCGCGGTAGGGCGGTTGGAAAATGTCCAAGTCTTTGGCAACGATTACCCTACCCACGACGGCACGGGCGTAAGGGATTATATCCACGTGGTTGATTTGGCGCTTGGGCATATAGCCGCATTAAAAAAGCTAAAGACCAATCCGGGCGTTGTTGTTTATAACCTAGGCACAGGTCAAGGCTACAGCGTGCTTGAGATTATCAACGCGTTTTCCGAAGTGGTGGGCAGTCCTATTCCCTATGAGTTTGCGCCCCGCCGACCCGGCGATATAGCGGCAAGCTTCGCCGACCCGAGCCTAGCCAAGCAAGAATTGAGTTGGGAAGCTAAGCGAGATTTGATGAAGATGTGCCAAGACAGCTGGAACTGGCAAAAAAAGAATCCCAATGGATTGGAATGATTTTGCAAGCGATATAAGCCGACAAAACAAAAGGCTCATTTTGAAAATGAGCCTTTTATTAAAATCTTATCTGAAAATCCTATCCATATGTTAAGTCAAAAATATTAGTTATCGTTTTCTTTTTACTTTTGAATATCTTACGATAAAGTAAGTTAACGAGCAAAAGATATAAACGCTGAATACAACTATGGTAAATATATACACCGCCTATTCGTGGATAATGTTTTTATTAGCCAATACAATAAATATTATCAACGCGATTTAGGTTAACACTGATAGAAAATAGATATCATCTGTAAAATATCTAATTTCTTTTTTTCTCGCATTTTAAAATTCCCCTAATATATTTATATATTAATAATATCAAATTACTTGTGTAGTAAAAATTTATCTAAAAAGCCCTGTTATAAATACAGGGCTTTTTAGTAATAATCTTAAACTATTATTTAGTTTCTGGGGTTTTTGATGTTGGCTTGAGCCGCCGCCAAACGCGCGATAGGCACTCTAAAAGGCGAGCAAGAAACATAAGTCAACCCTACATTGTGGCAAAATTCCACAGTGAAAGGATCGCCGCCGTGTTCGCCGCATATGCCTAACTTGATATTGGGACGGGTCGCTTTGCCTTTTTCTACGGCTAGTTTGACAAGCTGGCCTACGCCTTCGGTGTCAATTCTCGCGAACGGGTCAAACTCAAATATTTGCTTACTATAATAATCGTCCAAAAACTTGCCCGCGTCGTCTCTGCTAAAGCCGTAAGTCATCTGCGTTAGGTCGTTGGTGCCAAACGAGAAGAACTCGGCGCTTTGGGCTATCTTGTCGGCTGTCAGAGTAGCGCGAGGAATTTCTATCATAGTGCCTACAAGATACTTAAGCTCAATACCGCTATTGGCTATTATCTCATCGGCGGTCTTAACAACCACTTCTTTCACAAAGTCAAATTCTTTTACATCGCCCACAAGAGGAATCATTATCTCGGGAACGACATCAAGGCCTTTTTCTTTTTTGACTTCTATTGCCGCCTCAATAATCGCTCGGGTCTGCATTTCGGCTATTTCGGGATAAGTTACGCTCAAGCGGCAACCTCTATGACCTAGCATAGGGTTAAACTCGTGCAAAGAATCAATTGTCGCTTTTAATTCTTCATATTCAAGACCCATTTCTTTGGCTAAGTCTTTGATGTCTTCGTCGTGTGTGGGCACGAACTCGTGCAACGGCGGGTCTAAAAACCTGATTGTCGCGGGACGGCCCTGCAACGCCTCAAATATGCCTTTGAAGTCGTTCTTTTGCATAGGCAATAGTTTGGCAAGCGCTTTTTTGCGGGATTGTTCGGTCTTGGCAACAATCATTTCGCGCATAGCGGGTATGCGGTCCGCCTCAAAGAACATATGCTCCGTGCGGGTAAGCCCGATGCCTTGAGCTCCAAACTCAACAGCTTGCGCCGCGTCGGCGGGCGAGTCGGCGTTGGCGCGAACTTCTAACGCGCGGTATTTGTCCGCCCATTCCATAATTATCGCGAAGTCGCCGGTAACCGAAGCGGGCTCTGTCGGGATGGCTTCGCCATAGACATAGCCTGTGCTTCCGTCTAAAGAAATCGGATCGCCTTCTTTATATACTTTGCCGTTAACCGTAAATATCTTTTTCTCTTCATCAATTTTTATTTCGCCGCAACCAGCCACGCAGCAAGTGCCCATACCGCGAGCTACAACAGCCGCGTGAGAAGTCATACCGCCGCGAGCGGTCAAAATACCTTGCGAAGCATACATTCCCTCAATATCTTCGGGGCTGGTTTCAAGTCTTACCAAAACAACATCCTTGCCCGCGTTTTTCCATTCTACAGCGGTTTCCGCCGTAAACACCACAGCGCCGCTTGCCGCGCCAGGCGACGCGGGAAGACCTTTAGCAATAGGCTTGGCTTTTTTCAAAGCGCTTGCCTCAAATTGAGGATGCAACACAGAGTCTAGTTGTTTGGGGTCAATTTTCAAAATCGCTTCTTTTTCGGTAATCAGTCCTTCCTTAACAAGATCAACCGCGATTTTTAAAGCGGCTTTGCCTGTTCTTTTGCCGTTGCGGGTCTGAAGCATATAAAGTTTGCCGCGCTCAATGGTAAACTCCATATCCTGCATGTCTTTATAATGCTTTTCCAGTTTTTCCGCGATTTCGGCAAATTGGTTGTATATTTCGGGATTTTGTTGTTCCAAAACGCTAATGTGATTGGGCGTGCGGATGCCTGCGACCACGTCTTCGCCTTGGGCGTTCATAAGATATTCGCCGTAAAGCTTGTTTTCGCCGGTGGAAGGGTCGCGCGTGAACGCCACGCCTGTGCCGCTGTCTTCTCCCATATTGCCAAACACCATTGTTTGAACATTGACAGCCGTTCCCCATGAGCTAGGAATATCGTTCATACGGCGATATACGATTGCTCGGGGGTTTTCCCACGACCTAAACACCGCTTGAACGGCTTCCATAAGCTGAACAGCGGGGTCTTGGGGGAAGTCTTCGCCTACGCCTTCTTTATATAACTTTTTGAACAAATCAACTATTTCTTTTAGGTCTTCGGCGGTAAGGTCTGTGTCTAGCTCGCAGCCTTTTTTCTTTTTTATTTCGTCTAAAATACGCTCAAACCTGGATTTATCTTGTTCCATAACCACGTCGGAGAACATTTGGATAAATCTGCGGTATGAGTCGTAAGCGAATCTTTCGTTATTGGTCAGCTTGGCAAGTCCCAAAACCGATTGGTCATTGAGTCCTAGGTTTAGGATTGTATCCATCATGCCGGGCATAGAGGCGCGCGCGCCGCTTCTTACCGAAACTAACAAAGGATTGTTGATATCGCCAAACTTTTTGCCTTCGATTTTTTCTAATTCTTTCAAAGCGGCAAAAATCTGGTCTTTGACTTCGTCGGTAATAACCTTGCCGTCTTCATAATATTTGATACACGCCTCAGTAGTTACCGTAAAACCTTGGGGAACGGGCAAGCCTAGATTGGTCATTTCCGCTAAGTTAGCGCCCTTGCCGCCCAAAAGCTCTCTCATTGTGCCATCGCCTTCTTTGAAAAGATAAACATACTTATGTGCCATATGAACTCCTTCCTTTTGTATTTTTTTTCTTTAAATTTCCAAATATAATTTTAACAAAGTTTATTAATATACGCCAATGATTTTAGGCGGATTTAAACCGCGAGAATTTAGAGTTTTTTTACCAGCTTCAAATCTATTCGGCCTTTTTCATTGTCAATTCTGATTACTTCAACTATGACTTCGTCGCCTAGGTTAACCACATCTGTTACTTTTTTGACGCGGTAAGGCGCCAGCTTGCTTATATGGATTAAACCTTCTTTGCCGGGGGCTATCTCGGCAAAAGCGCCAAAATCCAAAATGCGATTAATATGGCATTGATACTGGAAGCCTATCTCAGGCTCAACCGTAATTGCCAATACCTTGTTTTTGGCTAGCTCGGCCAGCTCTAGCTCGGTGGAAGCTATCATAACTTTGCCGTCTTACATTATATCAATCTTGACGCCTGTTTCTTCTATAATTTTGTTGATTACCTTGCCGCCTTTGCCTATTACATCGCCAATCTTATCGGGCGAGATTTCAAAGTAAATAATCTTGGGCGCGTATTTGGACAATTCGGGTCTAGGCGCGGGTAAAACCTCAAGCATCTTATCTAATATATGAAGCCTGCCAACTCTCGCTTGCTCTAACGCGACCTGCAAGATTTCTTTATCTATGCCTTTGATTTTTATATCCATTTGGATAGCCGTAATGCCCTTGGCTGTTCCCGCGACCTTAAAGTCCATATCGCCCAAAAAGTCTTCTATGCCTTGGATGTCGGACAATACGACGACCTTATTGGTCTGTTCGTCTTTGATAAGCCCCATAGCGATACCCGCCACAGGCGCTTTTATGGGAACGCCCGCGTCCATCAACGCAAGACACGAGCCGCATACGCTGGCTTGGGATGTGGAGCCGTTGGAACTTAAGATTTCGCTTACCGTGCGGATAGCGTAAGGAAACTCGGACTCGGACGGCAAAACAGCCTCTAGCGCCCGCTCCGCCAAAGCGCCGTGCCCTATCTCCCTTCGGCTAGGACCGCGCAAAGGCTTGGCTTCGCCTGTGCAATAAGGGGGAAAGTTATAATGGTGCATATATCTTTTGAAGCTTTCTTCGTCCAGACCTTCTAGTCTTTGAACATCGCTTATTGTGCCCAATGTCGCGGTTGACAGGGCTTGAGTTTGGCCTCGGGTAAATACGGCGCTGCCGTGCACTCGGGGCAATACCGAAGCTTCGCACCATATAGGTCTGATTTCGTTTGATTTTCTGCCGTCGGGTCGAACGCCCTTTTCTAAAATCTTGGCTCTGACCTTTTCTTTGGTCATATTATATAAGACATCGCCTATCTCTCGGGCTTTGTCGGGATAAATCTCTTGAAAATGCTCTAAAACTTGTTCTTGGACGCGCTCTTGATTTTCTTGCCTTGTCGCTCTATCAAAGGTATCAAGCGCCTCGTCCAAAAGTTTGTCCGCGTATTCCCTTACGGCTTGGTCAATTTCGTCGGGGATTGTATAAAACTCAATTTCTTTTTTGGGCTTGCCAACGGCTTTTGCTATGTCTTCTATAAAGCTCACTATCTTTTTGATTTCTTCATGGGCGAACAAAATACCTTCCAATATTATCTGCTCGCTTACTTCATAAGCGCCCGCCTCAACCATCATAATAGCATCTTTGGTGCCGCTTACATACACATGCATAGCGGACTTGGCGCGCTGGTCGTTGTCGGGGTTAATGACATATTGCCCGTCAACATAACCTACCACGACCGAGCCTGTCGGCCCAAAAAACGGTATGTCAGAGATTGACAGCGCGATCGAAGAGCCGATCATGGCGAATACTTCGGGCGGGATATTGGTATCTACCGATAGCGCGGTGCAAACCACCGCCACATCGTGAAAAAAACCTTGGGGGAAAAGCGGTCTTATAGGTCTGTCTATAAGCCTGCTGGTCAAAATCGCTTTGTCGCTCGCGCGACCTTCGCGTTTTTTGAAACCGCCGGGGATTTTGCCCACGGCATACATTTTTTCTTCAAAGTCAACGCCTAACGGGAAAAAATCTATTCCTTCTCTGGGCGTGGGAGACATTGTCACATTGGTTAAAACAACGGTGTCGCCGCATCTGATTAGACACGAGCCATTGGATAGCTCAGCGTATTTTCCTATTTCTACTATGACTTCTCTGCCGCCTATCTGTGTCTTAAATACATGTCCTAATTCCATATTCTGTTGTTAATCCTCCAAATAATAAGGGCGGATTGTCGCCCTTATTAAAAAACATTATTTGCGTATATTCAATTTTTCTATAACTTCTCTATAACGCTCAATATCAACTTTTTTGAGATAGTTAAGAAGGTGTCTTCTCGTGCCGACCAGCTGCAAAAGACCGCGTCTTGAATGGTGGTCTTTTTTGTGGATGTTCAAATGCTCGTTGAGATGGTTGATTCTGTAAGTCAATAGAGCGATTTGAACTTCGGGAGAGCCTGTGTCGCCTTCCTTGCGAGCAAATTTAGAGATGATTTCTTGTTTGATTTTCTTATCCATTATTTAACCTCCTACGGATAATAAAATAAGCCAAAAACCTAGTCAAGCGAGGAGTAGCCGCTAAACCAAGTTTTGGTTACCTGCTTTAGTATAGCACACGAGCAATAAGATGTAAAATAATTTATTTGATTATATTATGCCAATGCTAAACAATATAATTTGATTTTTATTATTTTTTCTCAAAAAAAAGTTTTTGCCGCCTTTTTAGCATTTCGTCAAAACGGCTGATATAGTCTTCTATGTTCTTGACATTGGCGCCGCGCTCAATCCTGCCGCCGCCTAACACCCGCTTGCTTATAGCGCCCGCGCCGCAAGCCACGACCGAAATACTCTCCTCCATAGTGTCTATATTATTAATACATTGGGTATCGGGCTTGCAATAACCCGTGTTTTCAAGATTGCCGAGCATATTTTTTTGGCGGTAAAGATAATATGGGATATAACCTCGCGAGATTATTTCTTGACAGGCAAAATCAACCATTTGGGCAGTATCGGCGTAATTGATTGTTTGCTGTTGTTTTAGCTTGGAGCCGCTTTTTAGGCTTAGAGTATGAACGGTTATATTGTCAGGCTCTAGCTGCAAAGTTTTTTGGATTGTATGTCGAAAGCTTTCATAGGTGTCGTTAGGAAGTCCCGCGATCAAATCCATATTGATTATAAAGTCATAGTCGTATCTTGCCATCTCATAGGCTGTATAAATGTCTTGAACAGTATGCCCTCGCCCGATCGCTTCCAAAACATCTTGATTAAATGTTTGGGGATTGATACTTATTCGAGTCGCGTTATGGGCTTTTAATAAATCCAATTTGTCTTTAGAAATACTGTCCGGTCTGCCCGCTTCCACCGTAAACTCTAAGGTGTATTTGGGCAGCGCCGATAAGATAATATCCAATTGGTCTATATCAATCGCCGTGGGCGTGCCGCCGCCCACATAGATTGTTCGGACATATTGGTTTTGGGATTTTATTATTTCAAGGCTGAATTTGATTTCTTGGCTTAATAATTGGGCGTATGCGTCCAATAAATCCCTGCATTTATCAATTTGGGAAGAGATAAAAGAACAATAACTGCATCTTGTCGGGCATACGGGTATATTGACATATAGGTTGACAGCGCGCGGGTCTTTTTGGTATATGCCCTTTTGGGCTTGAATAATCTTGGTAAGAAGCTCTAATTTTGGGGCGGATATATCAAAAGTTTTTTTAAGAGTAGGCGCTATTTTATCAAACGGAACATTTTGTTCTATAAGCTCATAAGCAAGCCTTGTGGGGCGAATGCCAGTTAGACTTCCCCACGGCATAACTCGACCTGTGAGTTGTTTTAAGGCTTTGTATAAACTGTGTTTTGAGAATCTTTTTAGATACTTAGAGTATTCTAAAGAGTCGGGCTTATATAAAAATTGCTGGGTGTCCGAAAATTCTTGAAGCGCGCCGCCTAGATTAGTCTTGATTAGGCTTATGACTTTTTGGCTCTCGAAAGATATATTTTGGTCAATAAAAAAATCCGACTTCTCGCCGCGCTTATAGTCTTTGAAAAACAGTCTTATAATATCTTCGTTTTCGGGCAATAAAAAAGGAATATTAATGCTATACATAAGGGTTGTTTTTTTGCTCGTATCGCAAAGTTGTAGGCTCGCCATGTCCAGAATATACTGTATAGTCGCCTTTTAGCTCAAAAAGCTTGTTGATTGATTGGATGATTTGGTCGTAGTTTCCGCCCGTTAAGTCCGTTCTGCCAATGCTTTCTTTAAATAGAGTGTCGCCCGAAAAGATATAATTATCAATTATATAACAAACAGAGCCTTGGGAATGCCCGGGGGTGTGAATGACCTGAACTTTTATATCATCAAAGGTCAGTTGTTCATCGCCGTTTAACAAGTTGTCGGCTTCAAAACCCTTAACTAAATAGCCGAATAATTTGCCGTAATTTTTTTCGGTATATAACATATCGCTGTCGGCTTTGTGTATATACATAGGCGCTTTGCCTTGATATAAATGCCCTAACGCTATATGGTCAAAATGCCCGTGTGTGAACAAAATACCTTTTAATTGAAGATTGTTGGATTGTAAATAATCTTGGGCTTTTTGATATAATTTGGACGAGCCCGAGGGGTCAATCATTATCGCCGTATTGTTTTGGCTTACAATATAAAAATTACTGCCAAAAGTATCTGTTACAAAGGTCTTGACTTGCATAGGATTTCCTTATATTATCGCCTTTTCAAAAAAGCGAGCGGGCGTTTTTTCGCTTGCTCGGCGTTTTCTTGTTGTTAATTGGTTATCCGCCTTACCTCGTTGACTTCTTCTAATTGTTTTAGCCTATTAAACAACACATCAAGGTCGGATATTTTTTGGACTCGGACGGTCACATTCATTATTGCCTTGCCGGCTTTGGAAATTCTGGCATTCATCGCGCCTATGGATAGTTTTTGCTCGGCAAAGACATTAGAGACCTTTGCCAGCAAGCCCGCGTGGTCGGTGGCTATGATTTGGACATTGGCGTTAAACTTGGATTCGGCTTGCGCCCAATCAACTTCTATCAAACGCTCTTGTTCCATAGCTTTGATATTGGGGCAAGAATCGCGGTGGACGACTATGCCCCTGCCCCTTGAAATAAAGCCTATTATTTTGTCGCCAGGAACGGGCGTGCAGCATTTTGCCATACGCACCAGCAAGTCCTTTTGACCGCGCACCACGACAGCGTCTTTGGCGTCCATTGTGTCCGGGATGACCTTAAACTCGCGCGAACGCGTGATTTGGTCTTTTTTATAAAAGTCAATTAGCTTGACGATTACTTGGCTTGAGGTAATTCCGCCATAGCCTATCGCCGCATACATATCGTCAATAGAAGTCAAAGATAGCCTCTGCATAACAGAATCAAGCCACGGCGCTTTGAATAATTGCGAAACCGTAAACCCGCGCCTTTTTAGCTCGTTTTCCAAAATATCCTTGCCGAGCTTGATGTTTTCGTCTTTCATCTGTTTTTTGAAGAAAGAGCGGATCTTGGCTTTGGCGGCCGAGGTCTTGACAATCTTAAGCCAGTCTCTTGACGGGCCTTTTGAATTGGCGCTTGTTATGATTTCTACAATGTCGCCTGTCTTTAGATGCGTGATCAGCGGCACTATCTTGCCGTTGATTTTCGCGCTAACGCACTTGTTGCCTACATCGGTGTGGACATTATACGCGAAATCAATGGGCGTTGACCCCTCGGGCAAGTTGATTATATCGCCCTTGGGCGTAAACACAAACACCTGACCGCTGTATAAGTCTACCTTAACGGATTCCAAAAACTCTTTTGAGCTGCCCAGCTCGCTCTGCATGTCCATAACTTCCCTAAGCCAGCTTATCTTATTGTCTAGGTCAGATGAACTGCCGCGGTTTTCTTTATATTTCCAATGCGCCGCGACGCCGTATTCGGCTATCTTGTGCATCTCAAAAGTCCGTATCTGGATTTCAAAAGGCGAGCCGTAATTGGTCATAACCGTAGTGTGCAAGGACTGATAGCTGTTGGGTTTGGGAACGGCTATATAATCCTTAAACCTGCCCGGCACGGGCTTCCAATAGGTGTGGATTTTGCCCAAAACCTCGTAACAGTCGCTGACGGTATTGACTATTACTCTTAGCGCGGTTAGGTCATAAATCTGCTCAAAAGTCCTATTTTGGGTTTTCATCTTGCGGTAAATGCTGTAAAAATGCTTGGGTCTGCCGCTGACTTCGCCCGCTATATTGAGTTCGTTGAGTATTTCTACCAACTGTTTTATTATCTTGTTGACCATCTCTTGCCGTTCGGCGCGCTTTAGATTGACTTCCTTGACAAGCTCTTCATAAACTTCTCTTTGGGTTACTTTCAAAGACAAGTCTTCCAATTCGCATTTTATATAAGAAAGCCCCAATCTGCTCGCGAGCGGCGCGTAAATTTCTAGCGTTTCTTTGGCGATTGAGTTTTGGCGGTCAAAAGGCAAGGGCGTTATCGTTCTTAGGTTGTGAAGCCTGTCGGCAAGCTTAATCAAAATCACCCTTACATCTTTAGCCATAGCAAAAAACATCTTGCGAAAATTTTCGGCTTGCTCTTCTTCTTTGGATTTGAAGACGATTTTGTCCAATTTGGTTACGCCTTTTACCAATTCGCAAACTTCGTCGCCAAAGTTTTTCTTTAGCTGTTCTTCGGTTACTGTCGTGTCTTCCAAAACATCGTGTAACAAGGCGGCGCAAATCGTGGCGACATCCATTCCCAAATCAATCAATATATCGGCAACGCCGATAGGATGAGTGACAAAGGGCTCGCCTGATTCTCTTCTTTGGCCTTCGTGCGCCTTTACGGCAAAAGATAAGGCGTGCTCCAGCAATTTGCTGTCGCCAGGATAATAATGTCTTATTTTAGATATAACCTCTTCCCTTTCGCTTACCTTTTGTGTTTCTATCAATTATCCACCTGCTCTTTTATAAAATTAAATATAGTAGAATCGTCTAGGCTGGCTTTTTTGGTTTTGTCGGCATAAACGCCAAAGTCGCGCCAATCCACTTTTAACAGCCCTAATTCTATAAACACTATCAAGCAAAACATCAGCTGTTTGTAACTTATTATGCCGTCCTTTACATAGTCATAAAAGCTTGTAAAGAAATTGTCTTTACCCTCGCCGCATTTTTGAAGTATGGCATAGGCGCGGACAAAGCTTGCCCGCCGCGCGCAAAGCCCCCTCAAAATCTCGGGGTCATAGGGCCTGTCTATTACATAGACTTGGGCGTTAGTCTTTTGGTTAATATGCGATATTACGCTGTCTTTTAAGGGACGCTCCAAAAAGATTATCCTGTCAAAGCCGCCAAAGTCTATGTCAAAGTCGCTGCCCAAAGTTACGCGGTTGTAGTTGTTGGGCGTCGTGGAATAAATATAATTATGGACAAAATATTCGCTTATGACGCCTTTTTCCACTACTTTTTTGTATGAGTCAAAATCATAACTTAGCAGCAATGTCCCATACAGCCTGTCATAGTCTATAATTTTTGAAAGTTTGTCTTCTTTGATTATATCATATTTTGGGGACTGATTACTATTATACATTAACAATTTCAATGCTTGTGCGTGTATCTTGTCTTCATCGGGGACGGCGTTGATTTGAGTAAAATTAATGTCCCTTAGAGTTATACTAGGGTATTCTCTGTTGCGGTATTTGTTGATAGAAAGCTCCACGCCCAATTCAAAATCGGCGCTAACATTCATAAGCTCTATAAACTTGCCATAGCCAAAGCAAACTATGGTGTTTTCTTCTGGCGTTTGCGCCAAAAGGTGCTCGCATTTGTTTTTCATAAACTCGGCTGATAGCGATTCTGTCTTGAGTTTGAATATAGGGCGAGGATTGCCAAAGCCGTAAGGCTCAAGAAGCTCTAATTCCTTGATTAAGCCTAAAGTTATTTGGCTTTCGTCAATCTCTAGATCATACACGCTGTAAGGCAAGAATAGCTTTTTTTCATATTGTTGCTTTATGTAATTGTTAACTCTTGTTTTGAACTCTTCCAAATTTTCTTTTTTTATCGTAAACCCCGCGGCTTGCGCGTGCCCGCCGTAATCCATCATAATATCGGACACGCTGCTAAGCGTCTCAAAAAGATTAATGCCCTCTATGCTGCGGGCGGATCCCTTATAACAATCGCCCGAATCGGCTAGCAAAAAGCAAGGTCTGCGGTATTCGTTGCTAAGCTGGGCGGCGATAATGCTGGTCAGCCCTTTTTCCCATTGCGAGTTGTGCAAAATTATGGCGTATTGGTTGATAAGGTCTATTTCGCTTATCAGGTCAAGCGCCTCTATATGCAACTCGTCGCAAATATCCCGCCTTTTTTGGTTGTCTTGGCTGATGTCTTTTATTATGTCCATTATCTTGGCTTTGTCTTTTTGGGTCAAAAGCTCAAACGCTCGATAAGCATCGCCCATTCTGCCCGCGGCGTTGATGCGCGGCGTAATTTTATAAGCCAAATCTGACGACGTAATATTTCTATTAAGTCCCAAATATTGACAAAGCATCCTAAGACCGATATTTACTTGGTCTGAATTGATTCTTTGAAGCCCTAAAACGACTAGGCTGCGATTTTCGTCTGTCAGGGGAACAAGGTCGGCAACCGTGGCAAGCGCGCATAAGTCGTAATATTTTGACGCCGCTTTTAGACCGCCTAAGGCTTGAACGACTTTTAGCGCCACGCCCGCCCCGCATAGCATATCAAAAGGGTAGTCTTGTCCCTTTATTTTTGGATTGACTATGACGCATCGGGGCAATTGTTCGGGCGCTTCGTGGTGATCTGTAACCATAATATCTACGCCCAAATCAAGCGCCATTTCTACTTCTTTGTGCGCCGAGATCCCGCAATCGCAACTAATTATCAAATCGGGCATGCAGTCTTCTATTATTTTGGTCAGGGCGTCTTCGTTTAGGCCATACCCGTCGTTATTGCGGTCGGGAATAAACGGATAAACATTGACGCCGTTTCCCGCTAGATAGTCCGATAAGATTGCCGCAGCGCAAATCCCGTCCACATCGTAATCGCCGTAGATTACCACCGTTTCGTTGTTATTAATAGCGCTATATAACCTTTGGGTTAACTGGCGCATCCCTTGCAACAAAAACGGGTCGTGCAAATCGTTCTCGGACGGATAAAGAAATTTTTTGATTTGGGCTTCGGTCTGATACCCTCTTGCCGTTATAATCTTCAAAACAATATCGGATAACTCAAAATTGTCGCACAAGACACTAACGGGACGGCTTTCCCGTTTCTTAAAAATCGTATTCATCGAGTAACCGCTCTTTTTTTATATACAATTATACGCCGAATATATGGATTTGTAAAGATACTAAAAAAGCGCCGCTGATTTGGTCGACGCTTTTTGGATTCTTGTTTTATTTTAAGCTTGCGTAGCCTTTTCGGGCGTTTGGGCTTGCGGCTTTTTGGACTTAGGTTTGTTAAGCAATGTCCAAACCGAAGGCGCCAGACACAACGACGAATATATGCCCGAAAGCAATCCGACGATTATTGGCAACGCGAACTCTCTTATCGCGGACACGCCTATTATCGCTAAGACAGTTATCGTAAACAGCGTGGTCAAAGACGAGTTAAATGTGCGCCAAAAAGATTCTTTGATTGAGGCGTTGGCGATTTGGGCGCTGGACAAATTCGCGTTGGCGGGGTTTTTTAGGTTTTCCCTTATTCTGTCAAAGATAACAACGGTATTATTGATTGAGTATCCTATCAAGGTAATTATCGCCGCTATAAAAGTGGAGTTAATTTCTATCCTAGAAAACACCATAAACGCCACGACTATCAAGACATCGTGGAACAACGCGACAACCGCCGCTAGTCCGCTCTTTAGCTCAAATCGTATAGTAATATAGACTAGCATTAACAAAAGACCCAAATATATCGCGGCAATCGCGGCGAATAATAGTTCTGAGCTTACTGTTTGGGATATTGTGGACGAATCCATTACATTGCCTACATAAGGGTTTTCCACATCGGTAAGCCGCTCAATAAGCGCTTTTTTGAGGTCTTGGGTTACCTGTTCCATATATTGCTCGTCGCCGACCGCTTTGAACCTTATAAGGATAGAAGCGCCCTCGGCTTCGCCTTGCATTTGCGCTCGGGCAATTTCTAAGTTGTATTTGTTGCCTTCGCTGTCGGTCAAGTTGGTAACAACTTCATTGACTTCGGCAAGCTTTTCGCTATAATTTTCCTTAGTCAAGGCGGGACCATATTTGATTTCCATTGAGTAGCCGCCCTCAAAGTCAATGCCGAGGTTAAAGCCGATTTTGGGAACGCATAGCAATATAATGCCCAAAATAATAATAATGCTGGACGCTATGAAATAATATTTCCACTTATCTACTATATTCCAATCTCTTTTAAACAAAGGTAATTTTTGACTCATACTTGCGCACCCCCGGGCTGTTTATTGCGGTTTTCCTTTTTTTTGCCAAACGGGAATAAACCGCGGCGCGAATCTTTCTTATCGGTGTCTTCGTCTTCGTCGGGGATTTCGATAACATCGTCTTCTCTTTTTAGGTTATATAGCGCGGGGTTATTTTTGTTTATTTTTAGCATATTCTTTAATAACGCTCTAGTGATTACCAAAGAACAGAACATTGAGATAATTACGCCTATCAGCCAGGTAATGCCAAAGCCTCTAACCGAGCCTGAGCCTATGGCGATAAGAATTATCGCCGCAATTATGGTGGTGACATTGGCGTCAATTATCGCGCTCAAAGACCTTCTAAATCCAGCGATAACCGATGCGTTGATTGATTTTCCTAATTTATATTCGTCTTTTATTCTTTCAAATATGATTATGTTGGCGTCAACCGCCATTCCTATACTCAAGATAATTCCCGCGATGCCCGGCAATGTTAGCTGCACCCACGGTAACGCCCATAAGAAAAACAGATACAAAGACACAAACAACAGAAGCGATATTGTGCTCATCGCGCCCATCGCTCTATATAAAACGCACAAGAATATAATAATGCCGATTAAACCAATAGCGCACGCTATTAGACTGGTAGTAAGCGCGTTAACACCTAGGGTCGGGCTTACTACGCTGGACTCGATCAAAGCTAGCTTTACATCAAACGCGCCCGAGACAATTTGGTTAGCCAGCTTGTCCGCCGATTCGTAAGTAAAACTGCCTGTAATTATCGGTCTGCCGTCGGTTATGGCGGATTGGATGGAAGGGCTGGATATGGTCTGTCCATTAACCACTATCTCCATAGCCTTGCCGATATTGTTTTGGGTTATTTCGCCAAATTTTTTGGCGCCTAAGGAATCAAAGATTAATTGAACGACATAGCCGTGCTCATTGGTGTATGCCGCGTAAGCGTCTTTGATTGTGTCGCCTGTCAAAACGGTTTCGCTTTCTATTCTAAATTCCAATGTGGCGGGCTCGCCGATTATTTCAAATAACTCTTTTGGGTTTTCCAAATCGGGAACTTCCACGCGGATGCGAGTATCGCCCTCGCGGCTGACGGTGGCTTCCATATAGCCCTTGCTCGTTATCATATTATGCAAGCGCGTGACCGTGCCGTCTAAACGCGTGTCTAGGTTGGTGCGGTCGGGCTCATCGTCCGCGATATCATAAACGGCATAGATGCCGCCTTTTAGGTCTATTCCCAGCTTAATACCGCCCGCAAAAGAGGTGTATTTGTAATTGGTAAACGGAACATCAAACGGGACTAGCGCAAAAAATAACGCAACGGCAACGATTAACGAAGCTAATACCAGTTTGATTATTGCGCGTTTTTTATGCTTTTGCATGATTTCTCCCTTATATTAATCTCGCACTAATTAATTATAAGTTTTTATATTTTATTAGTCAATCAATTGCTTGAACTCTTTCTAATATATTAACCGCTATCGCGCATTCTGTTCGCTTTTTTGTTATGCGGCACATTATATCAAGCGGCTCGTTGATGTCGCCGTTGTAATTGTGGTTGTTGGCGGCGCATCCGCCCGAGCAATAATACTTGGCGAAACAGTCTTGACACTTGGGCTTGGAGTGGATATTGCTAGCTTGAAACTTGCGCCTTATGTCTTGATTTAGGGGCATAATTTGGGTTGTGTCCCATTTTTTTAAGTCGCCTAAAACAAAGTCTTGATTGCCCACAAATTGATGACAAGGATATATAAGCCCGTCGGGCGCTACCGCTATGTATTCGTTTCCCGCGCTACATGCGCTTACCCTTTTTTTCTCGCAAGGACCGCCCTCAAAATCAATCATAAAATGAAAAAAGTTAAACCACTTATCGCTTTTTCGGCGTTTTAGGTATTCTCGGGCAAGTTTTTCATATTCTTGGTTGATTGCGTCTATATGTTCTTGGCGTATTGCCAAAGGATGCTCTTGGGGCAAGACAACGGGCTCTATGGATATTTGGTCAAAGCCGCTATCGTTAATAGACAAGACATCCGCCACGAAGTCTAAATTTCGCGATGTGAAAGTGCCTCGGATATAATACTCGCCCTCGTCTCTTATATGTCTAAAATCTTGAGCGAACTTCAGCGCTTTTTCATAGCTTCCCTGTCCGCCGCCAAAGCTTCTGTGAAAATTATGCGTATCTTTTCTGCCGTCTATACTGATTACAACATTGGACATATTATCGTTGATAAATTTTATTTGCTCGGCGTTATATATTGTCCCGTTGGTCGTAATGGTAAAACGAAAAGATTTTTTGGCTTTTTGGGCTTGGGCGAGGGCGTATTGGACGGTGTCTTTTACCACCTCAAAGTTAAGCAAGGGCTCGCCGCCAAAAAAGTCCGCTTCCAAATTTCGCCTTGAGCCGCTGTGCTTTATCAAAAAGTCAATCGCCAAACGCGCGATCTTGGCGCTCATATCCATAGCCTTGCCGCCGTATGAGCCTTCTTGGGCAAAGCAATACTTACAGCGCAGATTGCACCTGTGGCTTATGTTTAGGCACATTGACTTGATTTCGTCGCTGTACGTAATATCGCTGGGTTTGGGCGGCTCGCAAAATATAACGCCTTGTTTTTTTAGAGTATCAAGCTCGTCTAGGGCTTCTTGGATGTCTTTTTCTAAAGGCTGGGTCGGGGCAAGCTCGCCTGTTAGAATTTTACACGCTAAATGCGCGGGGCGGTCTATCAAAAACACGCTCCCGCTTTCGCTGTCTAGTAAAAAATATTCGTCTAAACACTTAAATGTATGAACCATAATAAAACAAAAATATGCAGTAATTAATACTGCATTGATTTTTTTATCCTTTTAACTAAAATAACGCTTTTTTTATTGGTTATCCCAAATTAGCCTTGATTTTGGGATTGCGGGTTATCTTTTTTTCACAAGCTTGATTCCCTACCGTGCAGCTGGTTTTGCAAGCTGATTGGCAGCTGGCTTGGCATTCGCCGCAACCTGTGTCTTGGGATCTATCAATTGTGTTGATGGCTATGATTTTTATATGCTTCATGACTTCCTCCTAAAATATAAAATGATTATATACCAAAACGCTATTTTTTTCAACCTTATAAGGCGTCGTGTTAAAATCGGGGTTTGATATTTTTTAGAATATGGGGACGCGCGGATAATATATATATAAAAACGCAAAAAGCGGGGTTAAAATTTGTATAATGCGCCATTTTAGATTGTCAAAATAGCGATTGATTGTTTTATATAATGCGGAATTTTGGGAATTTTTAAGGGTTTTAAGTCCAAAAACGGTAGTTTATTAGTTTTTGAATATGGTTTTTTTTGGCTATCAAAAAAGCAATTAGCGTAATTTAAAATATCGCTGGCGTAAGTTTTTATTTTAAAAAATAACGCTGGCGATGTTTTGGCGTATTTTTATATAAAAAAATACCGCTTTTTTGGACGGTATTTTTGATTTTTTCTTAACATTATATATTAAATTATTCTTTTTTTGTTTACCGCAAAGATTCCGCAAATAATGCCCATAACCGCGCCCGCGATTAAGTCAAATAATATATTCCAACCAAAGGTAAACTTGCCGTCCATAAGCGAGAATATTAAAAACGCCGCTACGATATAAATGACGCCCAATATCAAGCCTTTTTTCCAGCCGTTAGATTTTTCTTTGAAGGCAATAATGCTGGCGATAAGCAAAGATATCGCTTTGATTATTTGGTTGATTATCGCTATTGTCGTGTCCGAAACATCCACAAAAGTTATTATAAGCGCCATCGCCAATATCAAAACCAAGCTGATTATTAGCGCGATTGTAAGACCTTTCAAAACTTCCAAATACATATTGGACTTTTCGGCGGGTTTGGATTTTTCTTTTTTTAGACTAAAACTCATAGATTTCACCCTGCATATTAATTACTTATTATAAAATATGCGCTTAAAATTAGGATTATGATAAATATTAAAAAAGCCACTTAATCCTTTTGGGGGTTTATCAATTAATCGTATTATGAAAAATTAAATTTTAGTTTGGTTTTTAGAATAAAAGCAAAAAATACTTGGTTTTTTAGGTTTTTAATACTTTAAGCTTTAATCCATTTGGCGTATAGTTTTAGTTCTTGAAAAACTTCTTGATTGTTTACATCTTGTCGCCGTTGCGGCGTGGTATCTGTCTCAAAATCCCAGCGGTTTATATATGCCCTTTCTTTATACCAACACCGCCCAAAATAATAAATCTTAGGCTTGTATTTGTGTTTTTTTGATGGTTTAACTTGTTAAGGCAATATAAAGATAAAAAACTATAAGGTCAAAAATGTTTTTAACATAAGTTTTTGGGCTTGCCTAAAAAATCTTAGCTTGCTTTTTGGGCGGCGAGAAAGATATAAAAATCTTCCGCCATTATATTCTCCTGTCAAAATCTAGCTTGCTTTTTGGGCGCGGGAAGTGTGGCAGACTAGATAAATGACTTGATAAGTTTTGGATATCTCGTTAAGGATGTTTTTGGCGCGTTCTAGGTTTTGATCGTCTAGGTTCACAAAGGGGTCGTCAAAGATCAAAAACGGCTTTTGGTTTTCAAACATAGCGTCAACTAGCGCAAGTCTTGTGCAAAGCCCGACCATGTCTTTATACCCTTCGGAAAAATAGTCAAGCTCTTTCTTTTCGCCGCTTTTTTCTATCTTGACTTCCAAATCGGTGTCTATGCTGAAGTTGTCTTTGGCGTTAAACCTGCTTATGTATTTGGAACAGCTTTGTTCCATTTTTCCCAGATAGTTTTGGGTCAGGGTTTCGCGCGCCGCCGTCAAATAATCCATTGTTAGTTTTAGGGTTTGGTTAATATATCTAGCTTTTTTGAGCTCTTGCTCGTTTTGGGCAAGTCTTGATTGTATTTGGTCAATCTTGTTTATAAAAACTTGGTTGTTGTCAATTTCGGCATTTATTTTGATAATTTGGTTCTTGATTTCATCCAATCTGTTTTGGGTTTGGTTCAGCTTATGCTGCTCTTTTTGGAAATCAACTTGTAGCTTGGAATATCGCGAGATTGTCCGCTCGTCTAGTTGCTTTTCTTCTATATAATTATCCCACGCTTGACGCTTGATGTCCATTTCTTTTTGTTTGTCATAAAGAAGCCTGATTCTATACCTAAACTCGTTAAAAACTTCTTGATAATTGTATTGGTTGACATCGCTGTAAAAAGGACGCAAAAAGCGGATTATATAGTCTAGATCGCTTTTGATTTGGGCTTTTAAAACGCTTATTCGTTTTTTCAAATGCTCGTCCTGTATTGTGTCCGCGTTTACCCTTTTTTTGAGAAAATATAGCGCTACGACGCTGCCTATAATTGATAGCGCGCCCAATCCTAGCAGCATTAAGCCCAAAGCCTTGTAAAAAAACAGACTGCCTATCCCGCCGCCCAAAAACAAAACATTGAGAATAATCAGCAATAGTGCCAAATATGATGATTTTTGGTCGTTGGCGTTTCGCGCTTGCGAGGATTGGCTTAATTTTTGCTCGTATTCTTTTAAGCTTTGGGAGGCGCTGTTTATAGATATAATCTTTTCTTGCGCTGAGTCCGCGTCGTCCATAGTCATAGGCTTGCCTTTTAGATCAAGGCGCGTATTATTGTAGACCGCGCAAGCGTTTTGGTAGTCGTTTTCAAATCGCTTGTAAGTGTCATAGACTTCTCTTTTGATTCGGTTTTCTTTGATTAGCTCAATTTTTTTGATAAGCTCGTCGGCTTGGTCTTGCAAAGCTTCTTGCTCTTGGCGTAATTTTTTTAATCGCTCGGATAGGTTTTTGTTATCCTGCTGTTTGGACAGGCATTCTTGCAATTGTTCTTGCAAATCGATTTGCTCGGCTTCCAAATCGGCAATCAAGCCCTTGTTGCCTCGCTTTTCATATACCGACTTTCGCGACTTAAGGCTGTCTATCGCTTGAGAAAAGCCTCCCATGTCGTCCGCGCTTTCTATAAGATTGGTCAGCTTGGCTCTTATGGAATCGTTGATGCCTGTTTTATGATCGGTTTGAGGAAAATAGGTGCTTCGCTCGTAAGCGTCTTCGTCTATATTAAACAGCTCATAGCCGATTTGGGATGTGTAGTCGTCGCTTGGCTTGTTGGTTGACAGATCATAAAGCGTAAAAGTGTCTTGGCTTTCGCGCTTGCCGAAAAACCGCTCAATCCTGTAAGACTTGCCGCCTATCTCAAATTCTATATAACCGCCAAATTTGCCGCCTTGCCACGGCGTGTATTTTTTGCGTAGGTTTTGGGTCAAATTTAGCTTGCGGCTTGAGGGCAACCCATAAAACATAGACTTGATAAAAACGCTTAACGTGGTCTTGCCCCAACCGTTTTCTTGTTGAATAATGTTAAGACCGTTTTTGAACTCGTAAGTAAATTTTTGTAGCCTGCCGAAGTTCTCTATATAGCACTTTTTCAAAATCATAACATTATATCCTCGCCTTTTAATGCCCTTATGCCAAAGTTAATGATATCTTCTTTTTGTTTTTGGGGTAGGTTTGATTTTAGAACAGACCTAATAAATTCGCCCTTTAGGGATATGTCGTATTGGTAGTCTTCTATATCAATCTGAAGTTGCGTGTTATCTTGGACTTTGAAAGAATAAAACAAAGGCTCAAAGTCCAGCTTGATATGGTGCAAATCTTTTTGGGCGCCTAATATATAAGAACCCGTAAGATTTACCTTGACATAGTGCCTAGAATCTATGCCCGACACGGCTTGGGTTATGGCGTTTTTGATTTCTAGGTAGCTGTTTTTTTCGCTGATGTCCGCGTCTATCTCATAAACTGTTCTATGGCTCAAATTGGTAATGAGTAGAGGCGAGGCGCTTAGGTTTTGGGCGTCAAGCAAGACAAAACCTTTTTCGCCTACCTCGTCATAGCCTCTGCCTTCTAAGCAGCCGCTGTAACAATAAATGCCGCGCTTGTCTAGCTTGTCCCACGAAAAAGAATGATAATGTCCCAAAGCTAGATAGTCTATATTTTTGTTTTTGAGAAGTTCCAAATTGACGGTGTCGGGCTTGGTGGATGCGGATATTTGCCCGTGCATAACCACTATGTTTTTTTGGTCGGCGGTTAGGTCAAGCTGTTGGTATAACGACTTGTAATTATCATTGGTGATTTGGATGCCCGCTATGGTTACATCGTCATAATTATAGGTTGTCCACTTATCCAAAAACGGCTTAAAGTTGGGCGGCATATCAACGGCGTCAAAAATATCATAACCGTCGTGGTTGCCCTTAAGATATAAAAAATCTATTTTGGGGGTCTGGGAAATTAAATCGCTTAGAAATTTTTTGGTCTTGGAGGTTGGGGATTGGGTGTCAAACAAATCGCCCGCGATAATTATCGCGCGGACATCGTTTGCCGCCGCGTAGTCAACCATCTTGTTAAAAGTGTTCAAAAGTTCGTTGTTTCGTTCTTTGGAATTGACGCATTCTAACCTAGAATCCAAATGGATGTCCGAACAATGTATAATCTTCATAGTCCTCTTTCTCTAGCGTATTTATCGCTTTTTTCTTTAGCGTGAAAATAATGAATAGAACAAAATATGTCTATATCTATAAATATGTTTACATTATATATTATCCTAAACAAAATTTCAAGGCAGATTGTTGGAAGATAGAGTTTTATTTTATAAGGGTTTAGATTCTGAATATAAGATTAGTACTGTATTTTTAGAATTTTAGAAGTCATTAAAAATTCTTTTTTTGGTCTTTTGTAATTAATATAAAAAAATGCGCTTATATAAAACGCATTATTGATTTAAGGAATAATAATTAATAAGGCTTTTTAGCGCCTTTAATTATCTAACGGTTTTTTTTAAGACTTACTAATTAAATCTATTCTTACCTTTTTATTTCTTACTCTTTTATTTTCCTATCCTTACTTTTCTTGTGTGGCGGTTTGAGCGGGAAAGTCTATGCGGTAGCGAATGTCGCCAAAGTCTTGGATTATGGTGGCGCTTGTGATGCGGATTGCCAAAATAACGCAATCTTGGTCTTTTTCATCGTTGGCGTGTTCATACCAAGCGGCAAACGCAGCGCGAAGTTTGGCTCTTAGGTGAGAGTTTTTGGGGTCTAAAACCCATCCCAAATTTTCGCCAATTCCGTGCCCGTAAAACCATTGATTGCTAGCCGCGAACGCGACTTCTGGGTTTTGGGATATTTGACGCATTTTGGTTGAGCTTGCCGAAGTGGCGACATAAAACGCGCCGTCTTCATAAAACCCGTCCACCTCGCGAACATAAGGGCGGGGCTTGCCGTCCTCGCCTAGTCCGATAGTCGCAAGCGAAATAATGTTGTCTTTTCCTTTGCCGCAC
>DUVY01000220.1 GCA_012840805.1 Clostridiales bacterium
CCCATCAATAACGGCTAAAACGGGTATTGATTTTTTTTCTTTTGTATCAATGATTGTTAATTCTTTACAATCCTCCGGCAGTTTCTCTTCTACCGATATCCACCTGCTTTTCTCCAATATCTCCGCAGCCGCCCTGCAAACCTCGCCCTTGCTTCGGCTGTTTTCGGCGATGTTTAAGAGAGCCTTAATTATTTCTTCGCGGGTCATTTTGTGTCCTCGCTTTCAATCTTTATTTGCTCATAATTCTTTTTCGCTCTCGGCGGTCTTGGCTTGTATGTATCAACTCCATAAATCGCGTCAATCTCGCAGAACTCAAAGTCTTTGCAGTTATTCGTCCGCTTGATTTTGGATTCGGGAAATACTCGCTGTTTGACTTCACACCAGTTGCCGCCATTTCCGCAGCACATATAAACACAATATCGGCAGTATTGTTTCATGCTCCCTCTATCTCCCGAAAGCAATCTAAATATGCTTCTTCGGGGGTGGAAAAGCCTTTTTGCGAACGCCATCCATGCAAGCACCACCCGAACCCACCAGAATAAGCGAAAATGCAACCCCCGACAGAGGAGAGAATTTCATTGTACCTTTTAAATTCGTCCACCACCTTTGTAGACTCCTGTAGCGCCTCGTTAAGCGTCATGTCGGTATTTTTGACTTTCCTAAGCATTATCTTCTTGTGCGCGCTACTCATGTCATCCGCGCCTCCATGCGCCGGAAGCACTCTCTCGTCCCGCTACACTTAGCCTTTGTGCAGTTAAGGCAGACTTGCTTGCGACGGTTTTCTTCCGCGACATCCCTCACCGGCTGTTTACGTCCCTGCTTTGTGGCGATATGTAGGTACCCGTCGGCCGACCTTGCTCTTATTTTTATCATTTGACCACCCCGCTTTTCAACCCATTTTGTGCCTTCTCGCCTGTGTTAAATCCCTCCACCTCTTTCCTCGTCGGCATCCTGCGCCAGTGCGTTATTATGTCGTTGTGCCGCCGCCACTCCATAAGACCCTCGCTGTTTACGTCGCAAAAGTAAAATCCATCACGCTCGGCGGGGACGTTTCGTGTTTTAAACAGCATCGACATTACCCGCTCCGCGTCGGTCGACTTGCTCCGGGCAACCTTCAAGCGCTCCTCATACGGCATCTCGTTTTCAAGTATATCCCCCGCCTTGTAGTATGTGCATATGACACAGGTGGGATATCCCTCGTTTTCGTCATATTCTTCCCAGTAATAAGCTATTACTCGTTCTCCGCTTTCAGGTAGGCGCTCTGACACCGGCACCCATGCGTTATTTGTATTTTTCATTATTCCTCCCTCTTCCTCGCTTTCAAATCAACGGCTTTGCTAATTCGCAAAATATGCTGCAATCATTCTCACTTTCTTTGTTAGACATTTTGATTACCTGCATTATTGTTTTTTTTGTGCCTCTCGGCGTACATCGGCATATTTATCGATGTGTCCGCAAGGGTTTTGCCAAGTGTCGACGACGAGCCGTAAACTGCCGTCGTATGAAAGTCCTTTTTTAACTTCGCCGCGCGGTTGTCCGCATACGGGGCAAATCCAATCAATCTCAACATCGACGGAATATATGCCCTCGTGGTTTTCGCAAGCGGGTATCGTAACCGTTTTACGCAGAGTTGCTTCTGATACTACATTCATAGATTAGTGCTCCTTTGCCTTTTCGGCTATCTCTGTTTCGGTGCGTAGTGGACACCATTTAGCACAGTATCCCAGCCGCCTGTTTGGGCTTCTTCTATTAATGCCTTTTCATCAATCAGCCTCATACTATTCCTACTCTCTCATTAAAGACGTTTTTATAAACCTTCAAAAATTTCATCTAACCAATTTGTGAGATTTATCTTTTCCTCGCTCGTTTGTTCGTCAAAGGTGTATATCTTTACTGTATTCCGAATACGTTCCAATGTCTTTTTCCCTATACCCGGTACTTGTGCTAAATCTGATAATTTTATATATTTATCACTCATACTACCCCACACCTTTCTTTACCTAAAAAATCACTAATCATTATTCTTCCAGCTTTCGACATAAATCCTCGCCGTAGACCACTTGAAGCGAACTGCCGTTATCCCACGCAACACCCAAGCTGCCGATATCATCGACATACCGCACGGTGCCTTTTGTGCCAACTGGCGGCGCTTGAGGGTCGTCCATGCGGAGAAGCTCAACCCGGCAGCCAATCGGGTATTGTTTACGGATACGCTCTACAATTTCTCTTGAAAGGAAATTATTAAACA
>DUVY01000092.1 GCA_012840805.1 Clostridiales bacterium
ATAAATTGGTCTCGTCTTTTGGACTATTATTTGCTTTTGAGATCGGTTTTGGGATTTTAGATTTTTTAGAGCGGTAATTTCGGGCTCTTTTTTGAGAGTATTGCTTTTTGTTAAAATCGCTTTGATTTTTGTTCATACTAATAATTCGTCCCATACCCAAACGCGCCGATTGACTTGGCGTTAAGGACAAATCAATATATTCATCCACGCTCATACTAAACTTGAGTTCTTTTATGGTTGAGCCTGTTTTTTTGATGTATTCTTTTAGAAGCTCCAATTGTTCTTTATCATCGATTATGGTAAGGGTTTTGCCGCTTTTACCCGCTCTGCCTGTGCGTCCTATTCTATGGATGTAATATTCCACATCATTGGGGATATCAAAATTGACAACATAATCAACATCCTTAATATCAATGCCTCTTGCCGCGACATCGGACGCGACCAAAATAAACGACTCGCTGGCTTTTATAGAATCCATTACCCTTTTTCGCATGCTTTGGCGCATATCGCCATGCAAAGCGTATGCGCGATAACCTTTTTGAAACAAAAATCGTTCTAACTCATCGGTCATGCGTTTGGTATTGCTAAAAACTATTGTTTTTTGGGGTTTGAATTTTTCAAAAAATTCTATCAATGCGTCTTTTTTTTGTTTTTTGAAAACCTTGACAAAATGCTGCTCTATTTCTTTAATCGCGCTGTTGTCCCTGCCAATTTCCACATATTTTGGATCTTTCATATACAGCTTGGTAATCTCTTTTATTTCAAGAGGCATGGTCGCCGAAAACATTACTGTTTGGCGGGTTTTGGGCGTATGCCTTAGGATGCTTTCAATGTCCTCCCTAAAGCCCATATTGAGCATTTCGTCAGCTTCATCCAAAACTACGGTTTTTATATTTCTTAATTTGAGCGTATGCCTTTCGATATGGTCCATAATCCTGCCGGGCGTGCCTACGACGATTTTGGCTGTCTTTAGCGCCTTGATTTGCCGCATAATATCGCTTCCGCCATAAACAGCGATTACTGAGCATAAGTCTTTGCTTTTTGCGATTTTTTTGAGTTCGGCGGTTACCTGCAACGCCAATTCTCTTGTGGGGCAAATGACCAAAGTTTCTATTGTTTGGGGCTGATTGCTCGCGCGCTCTATAATCGGCAAGCCAAAGGCTAATGTCTTGCCCGAGCCCGTTTGAGACCGCCCAACCACATCAAACCCTTCCAAAATCAAGGGTATGCATTCGGATTGTATTTGAGTCGGGGCGGTAAAACCGCTTGCTTTGAGAGCGTCTAGTATATCTTGCGATAAATTGAGTTGGTCAAACATAATTCTCCTAAATTTAAAAAAAAGCAAAGGAAAAATATCCTCTGCCCTTTATAAACTAAAAATATTTTCTTATTCGAGTATATCATTATAATATTATTGTGTCAAATAAACATCAAAATATATACGCGATATTAACCAAAACCTTGTCAAGTTATAACAAGTCTTTTGGATCGTATTCGGGCTTTATCCAAACATTTTGCATATTATCGCTAATTTCTTGCTTGAACTGTTCTTGCCATTCTTCCGCTGTGTAGTCTTGGATAGACACCGAAATATACTTATCGGACGCGCCCAAAACTTGCTTTAGGGTGTTTTTGAGCTCTTGCGCTAGCTTTTCTTTTTGGGCGTCAGAGCGGCCTTTTAGCATTTTGACGCTGATATGGGGCATAAAGTTTTTTCCTCCTAAAAATTAATTATATGTTTAGTTTACCAAATCATACAAAATTTGGGAAACATCTCCGCGCAAAATATAATCCGCGCGCGCGTCGGCTGGCGTTGAATCCATATTAATCAAGATAAGTTTTCGCCCGCGATAAAAATCAAGCAGTCCCGCCGCCGGATGCACGATTAGCGAAGTGCCGCCTATAATAAACACATCGGCTTGCTCAATCGCCCTTATCGCGCGGTTAAACACGGTCATATCCAGACCTTCGCCGTATAACACGACATCGGGTCTTACGACTTGGGAACATTTTGAACAGCGTAGGGCGCCTTTTTTTACGCTTTGGAAATTGGCAAGCGTGTATTTTTCGCGGCAACCTACGCAATAATAATCGGTCAAATTGCCGTGGATTTCCAAAACATTGACGCTACCCGCTTTTTGATGAAGCCTGTCTATGTTTTGGGTAATGACCGCTTTGAGTTTGCCTTGTCGTTCTAGTTTTGCCAAAGCGTAATGGGCGTTATTGGGTTGGGCGTCGTCAAATATCATATTTTCTCTTATGTAGTCCGAAAACTCGTCGGG
>DUVY01000135.1 GCA_012840805.1 Clostridiales bacterium
ACGATAATAGAGCAATTACCATAGAGTGTGCCAGCGATAAAACTCACCCTTATGCTATCAATGATAAAGTTTATAAGTCTTTAATAGAACTATTAGTTGATATTTGCAAACGAAATGGTATTCCAGAGCTTAAATGGAAAGCTGACAAATCTTTAATTGACCAGCCAGATAAACAGAACATGACTGTTCATCGATGGTTTGCTAATAAGTCTTGTCCCGGTGATTATATTTATAGTCGTCTAGGACAAATTGCATCCGAAGTAAACGCAAAGCTAAATAGCGGCTCTCCTAATGTTAAACCCGAAATTTTATATAGAGTTCAGACAGGAGCATTTAGTAAGAAAGCAAATGCCGAGGCTATGTTGGCCAAAGTAAAAGCCGCTGGATTTGATACTTATATGGTAAAAGTAGATAACCTCTACAAAATTCAGGTTGGTGCCTTTAGCAAAAAATCAAACGCAGATGCTATGACCGCTAAACTTAAAGCTGCTGGTTTTGATACTTACATTACCACGAAAAGTGGAACAGCAGTGACCACGTCTTCGAAGAAAAGTATCGATGAAATCGCCCGAGAAGTCATTCAGGGTCTATGGGGTAATGGCCAAGACCGAAAGAACCGCATCACTAAAGCTGGCTATGATTATTCAGCCGTACAGAAGAGAGTAAACGAACTTTTATAAAAGGGGAATTCATATGATAAGTTTCAGACAAAAGGGCGACTTCTCTAAACTGACACGTTTCTTAGAGAAAGCCAAAGAAACTGTACGTCTCGGAGATCTCGACAAGTACGGTCGGGAGGGAGTAGCCGCCCTCGCGTCTGCAACACCTATCGACTCCGGACAAACTGCTAAATCTTGGCACTATAAGATTATACATAAGAACGGGTCAGTTTCAATCACTTTTTACAATTCAAATATTCAAAATGGAGTTCCAATAGCCATAATTTTACAGTATGGACACGCAACCCGAAATGGCGGCTGGGTACAAGGGAGAGATTACATCAATCCTGCTATCCGGCCTATCTTTGACAAAATCGCAAATGAAGCACGGAGGGAGGTTATTAAGCTATGAGCACAACAATTGATCAAAGAGTTGTCGAAATGCGGTTTGACAACAAGCAGTTTGAAGAGAATGTCAAAACTTCTATGTCAACTCTTGATAAACTTAAACAGAGTTTGAATTTGACTGGAGCCTCAAAAGGCTTAGAAAACATAGGTACCGCCGCCAAAAACATTAATATGTCTGGACTCAGTGGTGCTGTAGAGAACGTTCGTCTTAAGTTTTCAGCTCTTGAAGTCATGGCGGTAACAGCCCTCGCAAACATTACTAATTCTGCAATTAATGCGGGAAAAAGAATAGTTTCCGCTTTAACCATAGAACCGGTTTCAGAAGGTTTTGCAGAATACGAACTCAAGATGGGTTCTATTCAAACCATTATGGCAAGTACGGGAGAATCCCTCGAAACGGTTAATAAATATCTTGATGAATTAAACCTTTATGCTGATAGAACCATATATTCGTTTTCAGATATGACGAATAACATCGGAAAATTTACAAATGCAGGTGTCTCACTTAAAGACGCCGTCGCAGCTATTCAAGGGGTTAGCAACGTCGCTGCTGTTTCTGGTGCGAACGCAAACGAAGCTTCTAGAGCCATGTATAACTTTGCACAGGCTCTTTCGGCAGGACACGTTAAACTCATTGACTGGAAATCCATCGAAAATGCAAACATGGCAACGGTTGAATTCAAAAATCAATTACTTGAGACCGCTGTTGCTGCCGGAACCGTTGCAAAAACAACCGACGGAATGTACAAAGTTTTGTCCATAAATAACAAGGGCAAACTCATGGACGACGTGATTGATGCTACGCACAACTTCAACGATAGTCTTTCATATCAATGGATGACGACCGAAGTGTTGGTTAAAACTCTAGGTAAATATGCCGATGAGACA
>DUVY01000093.1 GCA_012840805.1 Clostridiales bacterium
AAAGGTCTTGATAAGCTGCGCGGGCATTTGGGCGTTGCAAAAGATGCCTTTATTTTTTAGTCTTTGGTATTGTTGTGCGCGGGCTTGGTTGACGCGTAATTTAATTTCTTTTGAGTTGTCTTGATTTGATTCGTCGGTCAACTCGTCATATTTGACGCTATCTACCACTATATGAATGTCTATCCTGTCAAGCAAAGGCCCTGAAAGACGGCTGAGGTATTTTTGGATTTGGGCGGGCGTGCATTGGCATTGCCCTTGCTCCAAGCCATAATGCCCGCAAGGACAGGGATTCATACTCGCGATCAACACAAATCTAGCGGGGTATTGCACGCTCATATTGGCGCGGTTGATTACCATAACCCCGTCTTCCAAAGGCTGTCTTAAAGTTTCCAAAGTGGATCTTGAGTATTCGGGCAATTCGTCCAAAAACAAAACTCCGTTGTGTGCAAGGCTTATCTCGCCAGGACGAGCGAAAGCGCCGCCGCCTGTTAACGATACAGTAGTCGCTGTATGGTGCGGCGTGCGAAAAGGTCTTGAGGTTATTATTCCCTCTTGTCCCAGCGTTCCCGCTATTGAATGAATCTTGGAGGTTTCTAGCGCTTCTTCGGGCGTCATATCGGGCAAGATTGAAGGCAAGGCTCTGGCAAGCATAGTCTTGCCCGCGCCGGGCGGACCTATCATAAGCATATTATGTCCGCCCGCGGCGGCTATTTCAAGCGCGCGCTTTGCCTGATTTTGACCTTTTATATAGCTAAAGTCCGAACTAGAATTATTGCTTTTGATAATATCTTTTATGTCTTTGGAAATTACTTTTTGGGGATTCTCTTGCCCTTGCAAAACTTTAACAGCTTGCGCCAAATTATCTATTAATATAATCTCAGCGTCTTTTAACCAAACGGTTTCTGCCTCGTTATCTTTGGGGACAAAAAATTTTTTAAACCCTAAGCCTATCGCGCTTATCAAAATAGGCAAGATGCCGTTAATGCGCCTTACTTTGCCGTCTAACGACAATTCGCCCAAAAACACATATCCGTCCAATAATTGATAAGACATCTGTTCGGTCGCCGCTAAGATACCTAACGAAACGGGCAAGTCAAAAATAGGCGCCATTTTTTTGATATCGGCGGGGGCTAGGTTGACCGTGATTTTGGACGCGGGAAACAAAAAGCCGCTGTTTTTAATGCCCGACCTTACTCTCTCGCGCGATTCTTTGACCGCGGTTTGAGCAAGCCCTACCGTCTCAAAGCTGGGCAATCCATTGTTAATGTCTACTTCAACATCAACAGGGTACCCTTGAATTCCGCTTAACGCAAAGCTCTTGACTTTTGCCAGCACGGGCGCCACTTCCCCCAAAATCATAAATAAAAAATATATAATAAGATTATACAAGCATTTTAATTCTTAAACAATAATTTGACAAGCTTTTTTGATAAAAAACAACAAAAAAGGCGGTGTTCTCTACCGCCAAAGTTTATGACTGACCAATTTTGATTATTTTTTGGCTTCTTTGATTTTTGCGGCCTTGCCTGTCAAAGCTCTTAGATAATAGAGTTTGGCTCTTCTGACTTTGCCTTTTCTTACTATTTCTATTGAGTCTATCTTGGGCGAATGTAAAGGGAAAGTTCTTTCAACGCCCACGCCAAAAGATATTTTTCTGACGGTAAAGCTTTCTCTTAATCCGCCGCCGCGGCGCGAGATTACCGTTCCCTCAAAAGCCTGCAATCTTTCTTTAGCGCCTTCTATAACCTTAAAAAACACTTTGACTGTGTCGCCTACATTAAACGAGGGAAGGTCCGTCCTCATATTTTCTCTTTCTATTTCTTGTATTATCTTATTCATAATAACCTCCAGTCAGCAAATCACCTACATATATTATCATAACCAAAGACTTAACACAAGTAAAAGAACACAAGTTTTAAAAGCGAGGTTAGATAAAGTTTTTCTTTAAAAAGCGAAAAATATTATAACATAAATATTAAAAAATATAAAACATTATATTTAATAAAATAAAGAGTTTTTTAAAAATTATCTAATGGAAGATTGTAAAATGAAGTGCAACGGGTAAAAAAAGATTCATAGTGAACCTTTATCTTTGTATAATAAGTTTGTAACACAAGATTATACAAAAGGAAAAGGCACTATGAATCAAGGACATTA
>DUVY01000094.1 GCA_012840805.1 Clostridiales bacterium
CTCGGCCGTTTTTTTGGTCAATGTCGTAACTAATACCCTAAAGTTGTTTGATATGGTTTTGTTAATCTCGCCGATAAGATCGTCTATATGACCTTTTATTGGTCTTACCTCAATCTCGGGGTCAATTAGCCCCGTGGGTCTTATCAGTTGCTCGACCACTTGGTCGGCTATGCCCAATTCATACTCGGCGGGCGTCGCCGAAACATAAATGACTTGACCTATGCGCTCATTAAACTCTTTAAAGTTAAGCGGTCTGTTGTCAAAAGCCGCGGGCAACCTAAAGCCGTATTCAACCAAATTGGTCTTTCGCGCGATATCGCCGTGATACATACCTCTAATTTGGGGAATGGACATATGGGATTCGTCTATAAACAAGATAAAATCCTTAGGGAAATAGTCCAATAAGGTAAACGGCGGCTCGCCCGGCTCGCGCCCGTCAAAATAGCGCGAGTAGTTTTCTATGCCGTTGCAATAGCCCATTTCTCTTAACATCTCCAGATCGTAATTGACTCTTTCTTTGATGCGTTGGGCTTCTATGAGTTTGTTGTTTTGTTTGAAATATTCTATTTGGGCTTGCTTGTCTTGCTCTATTTTTCTTAGCGCTTCTTGCAATCTTTGTTGCTCTACGGCGTAGTGGGACGCGGGGAAAATGGCCGCGTGCTTTAGCTCGGATATTACCCTGCCCGTCAGCGCTTCTATCTCGCAAATTCTATCTATTTCATGCCCAAAAAACTCAACCCTTAGGGCGATTTCGGATTTGTCGGCGGGAAAAATCTCAATCACATCGCCGCGCACCCTAAAATGCGTGCGGACAAACTCCAAATCATTGCGCCTGTAATTAATATCAATGAGTTTCCGTATCAATTGGTCGCGGTCTAGTTTGTCGCCCGGGCGTAAAGAGATAGAAAGATTATAATACTCTTCGGGCGCGCCCAAACCATAAATGCACGATACCGACGCGACGACTATTGTATCCCGCCTTTCAAATAACGAACAGGTAGCCGAGTGCCTTAGCTTGTCTATTTCGTCGTTGATTGACATGTCTTTTTCTATATAAGTATCTGTTACGGGTAAATACGCTTCGGGCTGGTAGTAATCATAATAGCTTACAAAATACTCCACCCTGTTACGAGGAAAAAACTCCCTTAGCTCGTTGCAAAGCTGCGCCGCCAGCGTCTTGTTGTGCGCTATTATCAAAGCGGGTCTATTGACATTAGCTATGACATTTGCCATAGTAAAAGTTTTGCCGCTTCCCGTAACGCCCAAAAGCACTTGATTTTTTAGACCGTTTTGAATGCCTTCGGTTAGTTTAGAGATAGCGGCAGGCTGATCGCCTGTCGGCGAAAATTTTGATTCTAGCGAAAATCGGTGTTCCATTAATATCTCTTTTTAATAGTATCTCTTTTTTAACTTAGTATTGCCTTTAAAATCATAGTTACCAAAAAGCTCAAGACAGCCAAAGCTACGGTTCTACTTATTAAAAGATAAATATTTTTCTTCCTGTCGCGCTCGTCCCTTAAAAAATTTTTGCCCTTATCTGTCATGTCTATAACATAGACAGGCTTGTCCTTATCCATCGCGGTAGTAAGCTCAAAATACCCCGCGTAACTTAGCACATAGACAATATCCTTGATGCTGTCTTGGGTTATGGGCTTGTCTTTTATTAAAAACTTGCCTGCTTGGGCGTCTTGAGAGTTAGTCTTTTTTTTGAAAAACTTTATGTAGTTTTTTGGCTTAATCTTAGAATATATCTGCTCGTCGCTTAACAGCGCGCTGTCTTTGCCCTGCGCCAAATCATATATAGCGCGCATTACCAATCTTTCTTTTCTGTTAATAGTCGCCATATCGCTCTCCTAAAAATTTAGAACAACCATTCAAAAAGCCTTAGTATCAACTGTCCGGCTATCGAGCCCAGCATAGCGGCTATAAAAAAGCCGACGCCCGAGAGAATGTTTTTTCGCATGTTTTTCAAGCGTTGTTTGACTATGGCTTCTTGCTCTTCTAAGTATAATCTGCCTTGGGGCAAGATAGCAAGACATATATTCTCCTCGTCGGAATATTTGAGCGATATCATCTCTTGCTTTTGCAAAAACTTGACAGAAGACATCAAGCCGTCGTTATCGCTCTTAAACGGCAAAGAGTTTTTTAGCTCTTCCAACTTGATAATAACATATTCTTCGCCTTGGACAGATTCGCTTATTTTCTTTAAGATAGTTTTGGTCAACTTATCCAACATACGCGCTCCCGACACCGTCATAAAAAGACGGCGTATTTTACAATATTATATCACAAAACCATATTACAAAAAACCGCCCATTATAAATAATTATAGCGTAATTGATAATTTGGGTTTTGGGGCGATATTTATTTTAGAAAAAATAAGCGAATATTTTTTATGGCGCTATATGTCTTTTTTGGCAAGCTATATTGTCAAGATGCAACCCTTATATTAAAGGCAATCTGTTTATTATTGGCAATACAAAAATAATTCCCATTACATTTATACAACATAACGGGAAAATAAACAAGCGTTTAATCAAATGTTCGATAAAGAATTTTTAAGACATTAGCTTCTTGATTTTTGCACGGCTTTTTTCCAGCCGTCAATTAATGCTTGACGCTTATTATTATCTATTTGGGGATAAAAAACATCGTATTCCGTATTTTGTTTTATTTCGTCTATATTTTGCCAATATTTCACCGCAAGTCCCGCCAAATACGCCGCGCCTAGCGCGGTGCTTTCTAGGTTTTTGGGTCTTGCGACTTCTACATTGGCGATATCGGCTTGAAACTGCATCAAAAAATCATTGGCGCAAGCCCCGCCGTCCACCGCCAATCTTTTTATAGACGCTTTTAAATCCTGCTCGCAAGCCCAAAGCACATCCATACTTTGATATGCTATTGACTCCAAAGCCGCTCTTACTATATGTTCTTTTTGGACGCCTCTTGTGATTCCGACTATAACGCCTCGCGCGTCCGCGTCCCAATACGGAGCGCCCAAACCCGTAAAAGCGGGCACAAGATAAACGCCGTTAGTGTCGTTAACCTTTTGGGCGCACTCTTGGCTTTGGGCTGAGGTTTTTATCAATCCCAAACCGTCCCTTAGCCATTGAATGACCGCGCCGCCCGTAAATACGCTACCTTCCAACGCGTAATCGGGCTTTTTGGTCAAACCCGCTAGTAATGTGGTGATAAGTCCGCTCTTGGACTTTATGGGCTCATTGCCTGTATTTAACAGCAAAAAACAGCCCGTCCCATAAGTGTTTTTTATATCGCCTTTTTGAACGCACAAATGCCCGAACATCGCCGCCTGCTGATCGCCAACGGCGCAAGCGATAGGGATTTTCGCGCCCATAATCTCTGAATCGATATATCCCATTAAATATCCCGAAGGATAAACTTGGGGCAAAATCTGCCTCGGGATTCCAAAAAGCTCCAAAAGCTCGTCATCCCAGCTAAGAGTATGAATATTAAAAAGCATAGTGCGGCTCGCGTTGGTATAGTCTGTGGCGTGGATTTTGCCGCCGCTTAGCCGCCATATGAGATAGGTATCTACCGTGCCAAACAACAGCTTGCCTTTGCGTGCAGCTTGTTTCGCGCCCGCGACATTATCCAAAATCCATTTTATCTTGGACGCCGAAAAATATGCGTCTAATAACAGACCTGTTTTGAAGCGGATAAAATCCTCAAAACCATCCTTAGACATCCGCTCCATCATATCGGCGGTGCGCCTGCATTGCCAAACGATAGCGTTATGGACAGGTTTGCCGCTTTCTTTATCCCAAACAATGACGGTTTCGCGCTGATTGGTAATGCCCACAGCCGCGATATCGCGCGCGGTTAGATTGGCTTTTTTTAACGCGTTTTTGAAAACATTAATTTGGGTATTAAATATATCTTGGGGGTCGTGCTCTACCCAGCCTGGACGGGGGAAAATCTGTCTGAATTCTTCTTGGGACTTTGAGACTGTGTCGCAATTTTTATCAAAAATAAGACATCTTGAACTGCTTGTGCCTTGATCCAAAGCAGCGATATATCTATGTTTCATATAATCCCCCAAATTTAAAGACTAATTATTTTTTTAGCTCGGACTCTTCTATAAAATCCATAAAAGTATTGATATCTTTAAATTTTCTATATACAGAGGCAAAGCGCACATACGCGACTTCGTCAATCTCTTTTAACTCTTGCATAACCATTTCGCCTATTTGGCTAGAGGGCACTTCTTTTAGCATTGAGTTGTTAATCTTTTTTACTATGCCCTCCACAAGTTCGTCAATTTTTTGTCTGGGCACGGGACGCTTTTCGCACGCCTTAATAATGCCTAACTTAATCTTCTCGGGATTGAAAGGCTGGCGATTGCCGCCATTTTTGATGACCAAAATAGGCGTTGTTTCTATATTCTCATAAGTCGTAAAGCGCTTTTTGCACTCAAGGCATTCCCTGCGCCGTCTTATAGAATTGTTATCGTCTGTGGCTCTGCTGTCAACGACTTTGCTTTCTGTGTAACCGCAAAACGGACATTTCATCTCAAACCGCGACCTTTTTCTTTTAATTATACACTATTTGATATTTAAAACAAAGAAAAATAATATAGCCCAAAGAGTAATCAAAACTATGATAAAATCGCTTAAAAAAAAGATTTTTGGGAAGTTATTAAAAAATTGTTTGAGAAGGTATTAAAAAAAATATGAATGAGATATTTGAAAGTTTTTATGAATGCGTATTTTGCGGGTTTATATAATAGCTGTCGTCGTCTTGTTTATCCGCGCCGTAGCCGTCATTGTTAGGATAAAAGTCCACGCATAAATCTTCTTTGCTGTAATGGTCGTGTCTGCCTTTGTCGTGAAAGCCCTTATCGTGAAAATGCTGACAACCGCAGCCTTTGGGTCTAGCCGAATGGAAAGACGGTCTTAGTTCTACCAAAATTACATCTTCGCCGATTTTTTTGATATTGCACCACCTTATAAAGATATTATCCATCGCCTTAAAAAAAGCCCATTTTTTAAAGCCGGGCACGACAAAGCCCTCAACGCGTCCCTTAATATCAAAGATAATGTCAATTATCCTGCCTAGCTTGCGCCCGTCCACCAAATTGACCACATCTTTTTTTCTTAATTCGCAAAATGAAAGCTGTATTTCCATTTTTCCTTAAAAAACCCTTAGTAGATTATATATGTATAAGATTCGCTTTTTGTGAGCCAAAACGCAAATAATTTTTTCCAAAGTATAAAAGCCGCGATTTAAGCCAAAACTATATTCTACACGAGGTTTTTTGGAGGATATATGGCAAAGGTTGTAATCTGCGGGCTTGACACTTCCACTCTTCCCAAATTGACAAATCAAGAAATTACCGACTTAATGAAAAAACTCAAAAGCGGCGACGAACAGGCGCGCCAAGAGTTTATTATAGGCAATATGAGATTGGTGCTTTGCGTGGTTCAGCGGTTTATGGGCAGAAAAGAAAACATTGACGATATATTTCAGGTGGGATGCGTAGGGCTTATAAAAGCCATTGACAACTTTGATATGTCGCTTAATGTGAGATTTTCCACTTACGCCGTGCCTATGATAATAGGCGAGATAAGAAGATTTTTGAGGGATAACAACAGCGTAAGAGTAAGCAGGTCATTAAGAGATACGGCATATAAAGCGCTTCAAGCAAGAGAAGAGTTAGAATTAAAATGTAGCAACGAGCCGACTATGGAAGAAATAGCCGCCGCCATTGATATGCCTTTGAGGGAAGTCGTGTATGCTTTGGACGCTATAAGCGACCCTGTTTCGCTTTTTGACCCCGTTTATCATGACGGGGGCGATACTATAACTTTGGTTGACCAGCTAAGCGACGAAAAAAACTCGGACGAGAATTGGACGGAAAGCGTCGCGCTAAAAGAAGCGATAAGAAAATTAGCCGAAAGAGAAAGGCAAATATTATACCTTAGGTACTTTGAGGGCAAAACACAAATAGAAGTAAGCCAAGAAATCGGCATAAGCCAAGCCCAAGTATCTAGGCTTGAGAAAAACGCTCTAAGAACCATTTCTAAGACTATGTAAAATAATAAAACGCCCATAAAAAATCTCGGGCGTTTTTTTATGGCGTATTTTTGGTTTTTTGAATTTTTGTCGTTTTATTAATTTTATATTTCTACAAAACCAACTCTTTTTAACGCTTCTTAAGCGTTTTTTTGATAATAGCGACAGCTTACTCATATATATAGATAATAAGGGTGAGCTATCGGGCTGGCTATAATAAATAATAAGGCTATCAAATATGAACAATGGATTGGGTCAGCCATTTTTAAATAAATCAAAGGGGGATAATATAATGACTGTTTTGGTAACGGGCGCATACGGTCAATTAGGGCAAGATATTTTAAAAACGCTCAAAGATAATAATATTAACTGCGTTGGCTTTTCTCGCTATGCTTTGGATGTAACGGACTATAAGGCTTTGGAAAGATGTTTTGAAAAATATAGACCCGATGTTGTCATACATTGCGCCGCTTATACCAATATAGACAAAGCCGAATTGGATAAGGATTTGTGTATGCGGGTAAATGTAACGGGCGCCCAAAATATCGCTAACTTGTGCAAAAAACACGATTGTAAATTGGCGTTTATCAGCGCGGATTATGTATTTGACGGCAAGTCAGATAAGCCTTACGAAATTATAGACCCGCCCAAGCCGATTAATTATTACGGCGTAACCAAATACGAAGCCGAGTTGTTTATAAGAAAAGCGCTAGAAAAATATTTTATAATAAGAACTTCTTGCCTTTTTGGGTATTTCGGCGATAATTTTGTGAAAAATATCATAAAAAAATCCCAAAGCCAAGTTCCTTATTATGTGGTTGACGACCAAATAAGCAGCCCGACATATACGGCTGATTTGGCGGGGTTTATTTTGGAAATGATAAAGAGCGATAAATACGGGACATATCACGCGACCAACGAAGGTCAATGCTCTAGATACGAGCTTGCCAAATACATAGCGGAATATACTAATAGTCAAAATTACCCCAAACCTATCCATTCAAAATATTATACGACTTTGGCAAAGCACCCATTATATACCGTTCTGTCCAAATCGTCGTTGGATTTGGGCGGGTTTAAAAGATTGCCCGAATACCGAGACGCTTTAAGGCGTTTTTTGAAAACTTTGGATTAGGTTTTTATTGATTAATACAGCGTCTTATTTTTTATTTTTGGGTTTTTGTTTGGATTTTTTGATAAAATATTCTTCGTTTTTGGCGCGCTCTTCATAGCGGTCTTCCATATAATCAAGCCATTTTGGGTCTTTTTTCATTCTTTAAATTTCCTTTATGTAGTTTTATTATATTTTTTGCATTTTAAATAATCATATACTTCAAAATTTTTGATAATTTTAAAGGCGATTATAAATAATATTAATATGAAGATCAATGCCAAAAAACTAATAGCGCTTTTAATTTTTGTCGCTGTATTAATTAGCGCGCAATGTTTTGATATTAAGACCCAAACATTCGCCAAAGCCGACAACGAACATCTAAAGAATATATTAAAAACAGCCGATAGCCTAAACAGCTCAAAAGACTATGAGATCTATAACGGCAAAGTTTATCATATCTTTTTTCATAGCCTTATTATCAATCCAAAACTTGCGTTTTCGGACAGGTTAAAAGACGGATATAATAATTGGATGACCACGCGCGAAGAGTTCAAAAAGATATTGCGCAATCTTTATATCAATAATTTTATTCTCATTGACATTAACCAATTAATTACATACAAAAACGGACAACTAACCCAAAAACAATTGGTCTTGCCCAAAGGCAAAAAACCTTTGATTATTTCCATAGACGATGTCAATTATTATGACTATATGAAAGGCTGCGGATTTGCCGACAGGCTGGTTATAAAAGACGAAAAAATCGCTACCATTGTCAAGACAAGTTCGGGCGAAATAATCGATTGGGAAGGCGACGCGATACCAATCTTGGATAGTTTTGTGGCGCGATACCCTGACTTTTCGCACAACGGCGCAAAAGGCATAATCGCCGTAACAGGCTATCAAGGAGTTTTTGGTTATAGGCTAGAAAATGAACGCCAAAAAGCCCAAGCGAAAAAAGTGGCAAATACCTTGAAAAAAAGCGGTTGGTTGATCGCCAATCATAGTTTTAGCCACTCAATTAAGTTTAAAAAGGGCATTAGCTTACAAGATTTTAAAAAAGACTTGGATAAATGGGATAACCAAATAGCCGCCATTACGGGCAAAACCAACATCTATATTCCGCCTTTTGGCGTGTATTTTGATATGAAAGACGCCAAAACCCGTTATCTAAAAAGCAAAGGGTATAATATTTTTTGTCCTGTATATAAAGAAATGACTATAAAGTATCAAAACAATATGCTGATAAGCGAACGGCTTAATATGGACGGGTTTACTATGCTCAAATATCCCCAAAGGATAAAAAAATATTTTTTTGACCCAGCTATTGTGGTAGATAATAGCCGCCCGCCCATAAAATTTTAAAAAAATTATCTTGACAGGGCTTGGCTTTTAGAAATATTTTTTGCGGCTTGGGCGTATTCGCTTTTGAGTTTTTGGAAAACTGTTTTTACGGGTTCTATCTTTTCGGCTTTATACGCGTTAGCGCCCGCGAAAGCAAAACCGCCTTTGAACTTGCCGTTTTTCGCGTTCACAAGCGCCAAACCTATGCAATACGGGCTGTTCTTATAATCGCAAGGCTTAATGCAATGAAAGGGGCATGTATAAGGCGTTTTTTTGCCGTCTTGGGCTTGGGCGGTAAAATCGTTTAAGATTGCCCTGCCAGGCATCCCCAAAGGGCTCTTGATAATGCCTATGTCTTGTTTTTGGGCTTGTATATAAGCGTTTTTAAAATCTATTGAGGCGTCGCACTCATCCGTAGCGACAAACTTGCTTGCCATCTGGACGCCAAAAGCGCCCAAATTAATAATATTAAAAATATCCTCGCCTGTCCAAAGCCCGCCCGCCGCTATTATGGGTATGTCTTGGCTAAATTGGTCTTTGTATGAGTTAGTTTCTTCAATCACTTGGGGCAAGATAGCTTCCAATTGGCAATCGGGATGAGTGATTTGGTCTTCCCTAAACCCTAGATGCCCGCCCGCTTTGGGTCCTTCTACCACAAAAGCGTCGGGGACATATTGGTATTTGGTCCACCACCTTTTTATAATCACGCTGGCGGCTTTAGCCGATGATATTATGGGCGCAAGCTTGGTCTTGCTAGATTTGGGAACTAATTGCGGCAAATCAAAAGGTATGCCCGCGCCCGCGAAAATTATATCTATTTTTTCTTCTATCGCGGTCTTGACAAGTTCCTCAAAATTGGTCAACGCCACCATAATATTGACGCCCAAAACACCATTGGTTTGAGAACGGGCTTGCCTTATTTCTTCGCGTAGCCGCCTTACGCAAGCTTGTTGATAATTAATCCTGCCGTCGCTCTCTAGCATCCCAATGCCCGCCGCGGCGATTACACCTATCCCGCCTAGATTGGCGACAGCCGATGCCAGCCCGGACAACGAAATGCCTATGCCCATTCCGCCTTGCACAATGGGAACAGGAATTATCAAGTCGCCTATTTTTAACGGATTCATAGTTATCTGCGTCATATTTCCCTAAAAAGTATATTCCCCAATATGCCTTAATTATAGCCCAAAACGGCTAAGGTATTTTGTCGAAAACACAATTGTATTTAAAGCGTGACCAAATGGGTAAATTAACGAAAAAATTATTAATAAAAAAATTAATTAAAAATTATTAAAAATCAGCCTTAAAAATCATAAAAATATAAATTTTAATTTTTATCTTTAATATGAACGCTGATTTGCTGATAAGGTATGGTTATTCCCGCTTTGTCAAATTCTTTTTTGATTTGTTCCATAAGGTCAAAATAAACAGGCCAATAATCGTCCCTTAGCGTCCACACTCTCAAGATATATTCCATAGAATCTTGCAAATGCGCGTAAAGCCTGACAAAAGGCAAAGGCTCTTTTAAAGTAAGCGGATGATTGTAAGCTATATCAAATAAAACCTGCTTTACTTTTTCAATATCGTCCTTATGCGACGCCCTTATTTTCAAGTCCACTCTGCGCTTGTCTTGTGCGGAATAATTTGTAATAGCCGTATCAATCATTGATTTGTTGGGGATTGTTATGAGTTTGTTATCAATGGTTAACAATTTGGTATAAAAAACATTTATGGACTCAACAAAGCCCGCGTTAGCGCCATTATCAATATAATCCCCCGCCTTAAAAGGCTTGAAAATCAAAATCATAAAACCGCCCGCAAAATTGGACAGCGCGCCCTGCAAAGAAAGACCTATGGCAAGCCCCGCGCTTGCCAAAACTGTTAAAATAGAAGTCAAAGGCACGCCCAAAACGCCGATAATTGAGATAATTAATATTACTTTTAGGCCAATGGACAAAAGACTCCTCAAAAAAGACTGAGCGCTGATATCAAGTTTTTTGAAGCCTTTTAGTGTTGTTATCCATTTGGTAAAATGTTTGATAACAAGCCATCCGACAATCAGCAATATAAGCGCTTGCAAAAGCTTGAGCCCTGTATCAATAATAATTTGTAAAATGTTTTGCCAATCAATCATATATCTAGTTTTCGCAAATAAAGCAAAAACTAGCGCATTGTTAGGGTTTTTTAAAAAAAATATTTTAGTTTGAATCCCAAAAAATAAATACTTTTTTAGATTTTGTTTTATAATTTTTAATAAATGTTAGCTTTTTAATTATAACCCTGTGATAAAAAGATTCAAAAATCCAAAATATACCAAAAGCGAAAGCGCGTCCACTATGGTGGTAATAATCGGCGCTGCCATAATCGCGGGGTCTAACTTGAGCGTCTTAGCCGCTATAGGCAAAAATCCGCCTAACATTTTTGCCATAATTATGGTGCACATCAGCGACAACGCGACCGCAAGCGCAAGGTTAAAGGGCGAATTTTGAGCGTCGCCTATTACCAACCTTGAAGGGTCATTATTAAATATCATTATACGGCTTATTACAAATACGCCCAAAATAACGCCAATAATCAAAGCCACTCTTAGTTCTTTCCAAAATATCTTGGGCGCGTCGCTAGGCTTAATCTCGCCCACCGCCATACCGCGAATTATTAGCGTGCTGCTTTGGGCGCCGCCGTTTCCGCCGGTATCCATCAGCATAGGTATAAACCCTACCAAAATAGGCAGCGCGCTTATAGAAGCCTCAAACCTTTCTATTATCAGACCTGTGAACATAGCGCCCAGCATCAAAATCAGCATCCATACCACGCGGTTTAGCGCAAGTTGGAACACGCTGGTTTTGAGATAAGGCTTTTCCGCAGGCGTCAACGCGGCCATTTTTTCTATGTCTTCGGTAGCTTCTTCTTCTATAACGGTAAGCGCGTCGTCAATTGTGACTATCCCGACTAAGCGGTTTTCGCTGTCCACCACAGGAAGCGCCAGCAAACCATACTTGGTGAATAACTGACCTAACGCTTCTTTGTCGTCCGTTGTTCTGGCGCTTATTACATTGGTTTCCATTATTGAGTTAATTAGGGCGTCTTTGGAAGCCAACAAAAGCTCTCTTACCGTCACTACGCCTACTAGCTTTCGGGTATCGTCTTTGACATAACAGGTGTATATGGTTTCTTTGTCAAAAGCTTTTTTTCTAATTACATCAAAAGCCTGTTCCACCTTAATGTCGTGTTTCAAATCTATAAACTCAATGGTCATTATGCTACCGGCGGAGTCTTTGTCGTATTGCAAAAATTGGTTGATTTGGGCGCGCATCTTTTCGCTTGTGTTTCTTAAAACGCGCGTTACGACATTTGCGGGCATTTCTTCTATAAAATCCACCGCATCGTCCAAAAATAAGTCATTGATTATCTGGCTTATCTCCTTGTCGGTGAGCAAATTGACCAGATGCTTTTGCGTGTCATGGTCAAGATAGGAAAAAACATCCGCCGCCTTGTCCTTTTGCAAAAGCCTGAATATAACCGCGAGATCGGCTTTTTCTAATTGGGAAAAAACATCGGCTATATCAACGCTGTTCATATTAAAAAGTATTTGCTTGATTTGCAAATAATCTCTTTTTTCAATCAAATCAAGAATTTCGTTCTTTGTCATAGCTTTTTTCCTCTTTTAAAAAGTATTATAACAAAACCAAAAGGCAGCGCTTTGAATATTTAGGCGTCAATTTTTGGCAATAGTAATGTTTATTATATGACTTATTAGTTATTTATTATTTTTAAAAAATCTAAGAAAATAAAAACGCTAAAAAAGAAAAATCAATAATAGCTATACTAATTATATTACAACAAAATAAAAAATCAATAATAAACAACTTGAAAAATCTTATATAAAGATTTTCAAAGGTTATTAAAAATTTTTAAAGCCTTTTTTAGAAAATATCTCAAATTATCCCTAAAGGCGTTTTTTGGGTAGGCGGCGGGAACGCCGAATCTATAAGTTTCATATCTTGTTTGTCTAGTTGGATGTTTAAGCTTAGGATGTTTTCAGACAGATGCTCGGATGAAGATGTTCGGGGTATGGCTATGGTGTTTGGGTGTCTAAAAGCAAAAGCGAGCATTATTTGATAAACGGTGGCGTTGTGTTTTTGGGCGACTGACTTTATGTTCTCGTTTTGGATGATTTCTTGCCTGTAACTTAGGTTGCTCGCCAGCGGCGAATACGCCATTAATGTCACATTGTGTTTTTGAAGCCACGGTATCAAATCGTATTCTATGCCGCGCGCGCCTATATGATATAAGACTTGATTGGCGATACACTTAGACCCGTCCTTTATGCTCCACAACTCTTCCATATCATCTGCGTCAAAATTGGACACGCCCCAACCCCTTATATAGCCCTTGGATTTTAACCGCTCAAACGCGGCGACCGTCTCTTCCAATGGAATGCCGCCGCGCCAATGCAACAGATACAAATCAAGATAATCCGTTCCTAGTCTTTTTAGCGAGTTTAGGCACGACCTTTCCATACTCTTAAAGCCGGCGTTATGCGGATAGACCTTGGATACTAGGTATATATCTTTTCTTTTGAAGGATTTTATAGCGTCGCCGATTAAGCTTTCAGACCTGCCCGCGCCATACATCTCGGCGGTGTCGATTACTTTTAGCCCGCTTTTAATAGCTTGTTTGATAACTTCTTTTTCGGTCTTATACAGCTTGGGGTTATCCCCCGGCATCCAAGTCCCAAGACCTAATCTAAAATCCGACATTTTCATATATTAATTATATCATAAAATATCTAACTAAATCTTAAATCTTTTAGCTTCCTAAAAACACCTTAAGTCCAATATTATTTAAAAATTTGGATTATGTTTAAACGCTCGCTGTGAAATTATGTTTAATCAGCTTAATAATTTAGCAAACCGAAATTTTACTTTAACCGCTTTCGCATTATGAACCTTTGGTCTGTTTCTGAAGATACATAAAACCCGCATCTTTTATACATCTCAACATAGCCGGCAAAATCTGACGACTGAAAAGTAGGCTCTTTATAAGGATATGCCTCCACAAAGTCAAATCCATCTTTAGCCGCGTTCTCGCATACATGTTTTAATAAAAGCGTGGCAACTCCTTTTCTTCTCATCTTAGGCGCTATTACAAAACAAAATACTGATTTTACCTTTACGATAGAACTAGCATCCTCTATAGGCGCATCGCTCATAAACTTTCGCCAGCTTTCGCATTTTAAACAATCTGACTTAGTATTGACGTTGCACCATCCTACGACTTTGTCGTCATAATACGCTAAATAACCTTGAATGTTGTTATTTTTAACATATTTATACGCGTATTCTCTTCTTTTTTCTGCCGTAGAAAAATCCTTGCCCTCAAAATCATCATTGCACCAGCACACGCAATAACATTTGTTTTCGTCTATGTTGTCGTCATGCGGGGTTGTGTCAAAAAAGCGTATATAATCTTTGGCTAGCTCTGGCGTTAATTTTCTTAATTTAATATTCATTATTTGCCTTTAAAGCTTAGATTTTTAACGCGCGTTTGTATAGTAATTGCTATATGGTTATTTTTAATATTTAAGTAAGCAGGCAAAATTTATGTTGCACGCCAAATTACTAATACTTTATAAAATGCTTTTCAAAATTTATGTATTACCATTAAACTTATAAAAATTATATCAACTTAAAAAATAAAAATCAATATTGCCTAGCGACAAGATACTAACATCTAAAAATATGACTTTTGGAAACAAAAAAATCAAAAACCGCTATTGTGTTAAAATAGCGGGTTTATTATATATTGTTATTGGTGGAGATGCGGGGAGTTGAACCCCGGTCCGAAAGAATTGACTGGCAACTTTCTACATGCTTAGCCGCTAAGCTATGTCTTCGTCCAACCCCTAGCGGCCAAAAGTTTGGACGAACAAGCCC
>DUVY01000095.1 GCA_012840805.1 Clostridiales bacterium
ATAATGTCCTTGATTCATAGTGCCTTTTCCTTTTGTATAATCTTGTGTTGCAAACTTATTATACAAAGATAAAGGTTCACTATGAATCTTTTTTTTACCCGTTGCACTTCATTTTACAATCTTCCTTATTTTTTATTATAATTTTATGCGAAAAATAAAAAGCAGGGACATAAAATTCCCCGCTTTTTAGGTTTGGGCAGTCATCTTTTGTATGTAACAAAAAGTTTGCCCGTCAATTTAAGGAGCGCTTTTTAGCAACATTTTTTTCCGCAGCCACACAAGCATTGAAGTATAATTATAATGAAAATCAATTCACAGATGTCAATATCGCATCCACATCTGTCTTTGCCTTTGCCGCCGCATAAGCATAACAGCAATAAGATGCAGAAAATGTCTTCACAGCCGCCAAATTTTCCAAATCCGCAGCCGCATCCGCATCCGCCGAAGCCTCCGCCATAATCGCCAAAACTCATTCTAAAATCCTCCTCTATAGTATTGAAATGTGTCTTTGACCACTTCTAATTCCATTATATTCATTCAAAAATAATGTGTTCATAAGCTTTAAAATTTTTGGGTGTTTTCAAAAAACGCTTGACATAAAAATATATTGACAATAGACTTAAAAAAATAATTACTTTTTTGGGAGTGATATATATTATGGACAGCGCTGTGACTATGGACAAACTTGTGGCTCTTTGCAAAAATAGAGGTTTTATATTCGCGGGCAGCGAGATATATGGCGGCTTGGCTAATACTTGGGATTTTGGCCCCTTGGGCGTCGAGCTAAAAAACAACATTAAGAGAGCTTGGTGGAAAAAGTTTGTGCAAGAATCCCCTTATAATACGGGCGTTGATTGCGCTATTTTGATGAACCCGCTCGTATGGGAAGCCAGCGGGCACTTGAGCAATTTTACAGACCCGTTAATGGATTGCAAGGTATGCCGCACTAGACACCGCGCAGACCAATTGATAGAAAACTGGGCGCAAAAACGCAAAAAAGATATTTCTCCGCTGGGCATGACGGACGAGCAAATGGGTCAGACTGTCGCCGAAAATAAAATACCCTGCCCTGATTGCGGTAACAGCAATTTCACGCCCGTTAGAAAATTTAATATGATGTTTAAAACTTTTCAAGGCGTAACCGAAGATAGCCAAAACACAATTTACCTAAGACCAGAAACCGCTCAAGGTATTTTTGTCAATTATAAAAATGTTTTGAGAGCCACCCGCGCTAAAATTCCTTTTGGGATAGCCCAGATAGGCAAATCTTTTAGAAACGAAATCACGCCGGGCAACTTTATTTTTAGAACGAGAGAATTTGAGCAAATGGAGTTGGAGTTTTTCTGCAAGCCAGGCACTGACTTGGAATGGTTTGAGTATTGGAAAAACTTTTGTTACGAGTGGCTTATAGGATTAAATATCAAGCCCGAAAACTTAAAAATGCGCGACCACCAAAAAGAAGAATTATCTCATTATTCGGTCGCTACTACGGACTTTGAGTATAAATTTCCTTTTGGCTGGGGCGAGCTATGGGGCATTGCAGACAGAACGGATTTTGACCTTAAGAATCATCAAGAAAAGTCAAAAGAGAATATGGAATATCTTGACCCTGTTACCAATGAAAAATATATACCTTATTGCGTTGAGCCTTCTTTGGGCGTGGAAAGAGCTTTGCTCGCTTTCTTGTGCGACGCGTATAGCGAAGAAACGCTTGAAGGCGGCGAGGTAAGAACGGTATTAAAATTTCATCCAGCGCTCGCGCCTGTTAAAGTTGCGGTGCTGCCGCTTCAGAAAAAGTTGTCCGATAAAGCCGATGAGGTTTATCGCAAGCTTTCCAAAAAATTTGTTACCGCTTATGACGAAACGGGCAGCATAGGCAAACGCTATCGCCGTCAAGACGAGATAGGAACGCCTTATTGCGTGACGATAGATTTTGACACCTTGGAAGACGAGACTGTGACAATCAGAGACCGAGACACTATGCAACAAAAAAGGCTTAAAATAGACGAACTTGAGGACTATATCTCAAAAGCAATAGAATATTAAAAATAGACCGCCCAAAAAGGCGGCCTTTTTTATTTGGGGTTTTTTTGTTTTTAGTCTTTGCCAAAAAGCTTATTTGATATGAGCGATTTTAGGCTGTCGGCGCCTTGACCAGTAAGCGCCGATATGAATACAGAATCGCTGACCGCCGGAATATCTAGCCTGTCTTGTGCGATATCTATCTTATTATAAATATTGATAACGGGCTTATTGGCTGCGTCTATTTTTTCTAACACATCTATTACGGTTTCATATTGCAAAAATAAATTGGGGTCTGAATAGTCCATAACATGCAAAATTAAATCGGCTTGAACGGCTTCTTCCAAAGTGGATTTGAACGCGTCAATAAATTCGTGCGGCAATTTGCGTATAAAGCCTACCGTGTCTGTAAGCGTATAATAGCCGTTTGGGGCATAGACCTTGCGGGTTATTGGGTCAAGTGTCGCAAAAAGCTTGTCTTCCGCCAAAACATCCGAGCCTGACAATAAATTCATAATCGTGCTTTTTCCGGCGTTTGTGTATCCTACAAGCGCTACCGTGGGGATAAAGCTATTTGCCCTTCTAGCTCGCCTTAAGCCGCGTTCTTTTTCTAGCTTTTGTAGCCTTGTTTCAAGGTCTTTAATGCGGGCTTTTATGCGTCTTCGGTCTGTTTCTAGTTTCTTTTCGCCCGGGCCTCTCATTCCTATCCCCTGTCTTAATCTATCCATTCTTATGCCTGTGTTTAAGAGTTTGGGCAGGCTGTATTTTAATTGCGCCAATTCTACCTGAAGTTTGCCCTCCATACTTTGCGCCCTTGCGGCAAAGATATCCAAAATTAAATTAAAGCGGTCAATCACTTTTACATTTAACTCGTTCTCAAGATTTTTTATCATAAGAGCGGATAGCTCGTTGTCCATAATTAATGTGTCGGCGCGATAATTTTGGACAGCTAACTTGATTTCTTGAATCTTGCCCTTGCCGAGCATAAATTTGGGGTCGGGCTTGTCTTTTTTTTGTTTGAACATCGCCACAACTTCGGCGCCCGCCGAGTTCGCCAATGACTTGAGTTCTAGCAGATTAATTTCGGCTTCCTCGTCTGAAGCTGTAATGCAAGCCAAAATTACCCTTTCTTTTTGGGGCTTGTTTTCAAAAAAATCGTCTTTTTGAGTTTTTAGTTCTTTGTCAAAATGTTTGATATAATCAATGTATTGGCTGTCATTGATGTTTTGAGTTTTGAAAACTCTAACGCCATTGGCGGTCAAATAGCCGATACAATAATCAGTTATCTTGCCTAGCGAGTCTACTCCGACAGCGGCAATACAATCAAATCTTTGGCCTTCTAGCGCCGATAAGTCGGTTTGAGATAATCTGCTGTCGCCGTTTGGATGGGTATGAATTAGCCTGATTCCGTTAAGGCCTTTTCTTTGATTATTGACAGAGATCGCGCCTGTGTCAAAAGTCCCCACGGACACGCTTAAGACATTGCCTTGTCTTGAGATGGCTACCAAAACCTCTCTGTTATACTCGTAAGTTACTTTGGTCATTATGTCTAAAATATCTTGATTTATAAAGTCATAAGATTTTATATCATATATGTTTTCAAGCATATTTAAAATATGCCGTTTAATACCTTGGGTATTTCCGCGCACCATAAGTTTTTACCTCTCTTGTTAAAAAAATGAAAAAGGAATTAAAATAACAGAAAAATTAATCTTATTTAAAAAAAATAATGGCTTATAAAATCTTCATAATAGTTTGATTATAAACAAATTTGATATCCAAAGTCAAATCTCAAAAAGGCATAAAAACAACTTCGCGCCTTTTTTTTAAGATTTATTATTCAGCTTCAGCTTTTGAAAATACTTATCTTGAGAAAAGTCTCTTTCAACACCAAAGTCCGCGCCCAATTGCTCCACAGCGTTGCGTATTTCCAAAAAACTAATATAGTCGCAAGTTTTCGCGGCTTCAAGCAAAAGCTTTACAGCGCGCTCGTCTCCATATTGTCCCAAATAATTGGCGTATAATTGATAATTGACCGCGCTCAAAAACAATTCTTTCAAAAGATTAAAAATCCTTTCGTCTTTTGGGCATCTAACCAAAATATCGCTTGCGTATTCTTTGGAAGAAAAATCCGCGTCTTTTAACTTGTTAACAACTCTATCCTTTACCCTAAGCGCGTTTTCAGCCAAAACTTCGGCAGCTATATCTCTCAAATCCTTGTCAATCTCGGGGTTAAAAATCCAATCTATATAAATATCAAACGGCTCTTCGCTAGACATTTCGTTAAGAATGTTAATAGCATACATTGTCAGCTCGTCGTTTTTTTGACGTTTTAATATATCCGTTAGATATGGGGTCGCGCCTTGGACTTCGACTATACGGTCCAATAAGACGGAAGGGATTTCTTCATTGCATATTGAATAGCCGATAAGCATATCCATCAAAGCCTTAGGGTCGTCAATATTGGCGAAATATTGTCTGGGGCTTAGGCCGTTTAGTTCTTGATAGCTGTGATTGAGCCATTCTTCGTAAGCGTCTGCGACCGCCTGCGAAATCTCATCCTCGTCGGTATATTTGCCCGCGTTCTTTTCAATCCATTCGTCCATAAACTCATGATAGAGTTTTTGGAAATCTATCATTTTTCTAATCCTAACTTAATCAAATATTTTTTTAGCGTTTGTCTATTCGCGCCAAAGACTTTTATTACAGTGTTTAAATTACGGAATATCTCGGGTCTTTTGAAGTTATAAGCGAACAACGCGGCAAGATTTTTTTTGCTTTTAAAGTTGGCGTTGCGCGCCTTGCAAAGATTAAGCGTTCTTTTAATAGAACGGTTAAACTCAGTCTCAAAATCCTTATCCACAAACGCCAAAGAAGTAAATACATCTATATACGCCTCAAAATACGTCTTAGGATAATCAAAAATAGTTTTATTGATTTTGGGCGAGATAAATTTGAGTTCTTCTTCGTGAAGTAGCGCTATCTTTTTGGAAGGCAGTATAGATAGAAGCTTTTTTAGTATTCTTTGTTTGATTACGAATGAAAGCGAACTATCCACAAGGCATTCGCGCAAAAACATTTGAGCCTTAAAGTTTCTCAATCTTGCGAGCTTTTCTATAAGTTTTTGAGACAAATCAATTTCAGCGTAATCAAGAATCCATTTGGCGTAATCAAAAAATTGATGATTGGTCTTTATGAGTTTTATTAATTCGGCTGAAGAATATGAGACGATCTCTTCAAACATCTCAATTCTTCTGTCGCACTCGTCTTTGGGAACTTGTTTGATATATTCTAATTCTTTGAATTCTTTATGGTTTTGAAAATATTGATTGTAATATTTGGCTATGGTGTTGGTGTTGTCAATCCTGACTAACTTATAAATACATTCTTTGGCTAGCTCTAACTCTTTTTGGTTATAATAAGCCAAACTTAACAAAAGCAATCCCGCTTCGTGATAAGGATAATACGACAAAAAGTCGCATAAATATTTTATAGCCTGTCGGCTATAGCCGCATTGCAAAAACACAATCGCCGCCTTGTAATAATCGCTAGCGTCAGTGATTTTTAGTTCTAAGATATTATCGGCGATTTGTCTTGCCGCGCCCATATCGCCCGCTTGAGCGTATCCATCGGCGAGATTACACAAAGCGTTGATGTTATGAGGCTCCATTTCTAGAACTTTGCGCGCCAAATCTATCTCTTTTTGGGGGTTATCCACGCGAGCGTTGCAAAAAGCGGCGCTGTTTAAAGCGTTGATATAATATTTTGAATCGGGCTTTACATACGAAAGCAATTGCAAAGCGCTGTCATATTCCGAAATAGACATAAGCTTATTGGCGTAACTTAGCAGCATTTGGTCTTCTATATTTTTAGAGATTAGCCTAAACTTGTTTCCGCTTAGTTCGCGAAACAGTTCATCCGCGTCAATAATCTCATCCTCGTCAAAATCAAATTCCATGCTTTTTTTGAGATAATAAACTGACGCCGCTTCGTTTCTGAGCATATAATAATTTTGTGAAATCCTTAAAAAACATTCGCCAATTTTAGAATCTATCGCCAATATCTTAAAATACTCAAAATTGGACTTAGAATATAAACCCATGTCGGAATATATCTGCGCCAATAAAAATCTAAAATCCAATTCGGCGGGGTCTTGTTTGATAGCCCTTCGGATATATTCAAGCGCGGTCAAATAATCCTCAACCTCAAGGCAGTCCAAAGCTAAGTCAAAATAGTAATCGGCGTCTTGCAAAAATTTTAGTATCTTGCCTTTTTTTTGCGCAAGGTTTAGTTGTTTTAGGCTTTTCAAAGCTCAAATCTCCAAATTTATATAAAAATCATTAGATGTTTTCATTAGTTGTTATATCGTCTGTATTATCTTCTGTTAGGTCGTGTTCGGATTCAAGTTCTTTTCTCTCTTGAGCCAGCTTTTTGAGGTCTTCCCTTGAAAAAGTGGTCGCCAAAGGCGTAATGCTTTTGCCTTCGTCTATGCTGCGTTTTCTCTTTTTGGGATTGACAAATCTTGTGTTTGCCGCTTTTTTTCGGCGTTCTTGCGCTTCTTTTCTTTTGCGCTCAATTTCTTCCCTGTTTCTTCTATATATACCGCGGTCTTTGATCGCGCCCTCAATCTTATCGTTTAAGAATTTATCAAATACATAATGAGAATATAACGTCCAGATAAGTATTGTCATAGATATTCCTATTAACGCGTAAAACAGCATTATAAACAAGCCTAATTGGGGTCCGCCAATCAATATAAGTATTATGGGCAACGCTGTAATGCCTACAAAGAATATATTATGGAACAAAAGACCTATGGCAAACAAAAAGCTGTTTTTGATAAGTCCCCATAACGATATTTTGTAGGTCGCGGCTTGGGTATAAATAAACACAACCATAAAAACAAGCAGCACAAAAAATATAATCGAGGATACAAGCGACATAACGCCCAAAAATTGTGGACCTGTGAAAAGCCCGTAAGCCGATATGTTATATTGCACCAGCGTAAGAGCTAAGCCCACAAAAAGCGTGCTCCACAAAAAAGGAACAATATTGGATTTTATGCCCTTAAAAAATGTGTTGCCTACGGCGATTCCCTCGCCCCAAACCAGCATTTTGATTGCGTGAAAACCGCCCGCAAGCCCGATGCTCGCTATCATCAAAAGCGGAACCATTATCAAGCTAAACCATAGTTGTTGCTGCAAATTATATAATTGCCCGACATAAGGAATGTCTTGGACAAAAGGATAACCAAAGCCAAAATTGACCGTATAGTTAATAAACACGCCCGAAGTCGCTCTCGCGCTGAGCGTCAAAAAATACCATACTATAGCGGGCAGAGCGAACAAAAGCATTAATAGATTTATTTTGACGAGCGCGCCAAAGCGGTTAAATAAAACATCTTTGAATACTTGCCATCTATTGCCCGGCAAGTCTTCTAAAGTGAAATCGGGGTTGTCATCCCGCCCCATAGTCCATCTATATAACCAGCCTTTTTTTTGAGCCATAGTATCCTTCCTTTTTAAAAACTATCTTATAACTTTTTATCATAGTATCATATTTTGGGTATTTTTCAAACATTATTTTGGTCATTAATCTTCAAGCAAATAATTTTGCGCTATCTTAATAAAAAATTCAAGCCCTGTCAAAAGGGCTCTCTCGTCAAAGTCAAATTGGGGGCTGTGCAAGGGCGCTGTATGTTGATCGTCTCCAACTCCCAGCCACGCGAAAGCGCCGCTTATTTTCTTGAGATAATAAGCAAAATCTTCTGCTGTATATTTGGGCTGGGCTTGGACTATTTCAAATTTTCGCTTTAGCATTTGGACTATATGCATTGAGTTTACAAGCGGCGGATAATAGTTTTCCACTATCACTCTGTGCGTAGCGCCCGTTAGTTTTTGGATATTTATCAGAATATCTTCCAAACGCATCATAAAATCTTCTTGCTGCGCTTCGTCAAAAAATCTATAAGTGCAATCATATCGGGCGTAGTCAGCCACGATATTAGAGGCTCTGCCGCCTATTATTTTGCCTATATGAAATAATGAATTATTTTGATATTTTGATTTGTAAAGATTGTGTATTCGGTTATAAAACTCATTGCCCGCCCGAAGCGCGTCAATGTGTTTTTGATAATCGGCGCAATGACCGCTTTTGCCTTCAAAGATTATATAAAAATCGCAAGCGCCCGCAAAGATGGCGCCCGCGTCGGTCGCTATAGTCCCTATCGGGTATTCGGGCGATAGATGCAGACCAAAAATAGCGTCTGTGTCTTTTAGCGCTCCCTTTTCAATTAGCATCTCAGCGCCGCCTTCGCATTCTTCGGCGGGTTGAAATATTAATCTTACATTAACAGCAGGCTTGTTGGAAGCAAGATACTTTGCAAGACCCAAAAGTATAGACATATGACCGTCATGCCCGCAAGCGTGCATTACGCCGTTATGGGCTGATTTGTAATCTATTTGGTTTTGTTCGGCTATTGGCAACCCGTCCATGTCAGCCCTAAAAGCTAACCTTGTCCTTTTGTCAACGCCCTCAATGTCGGCTATTACCGCCGTTTTAATAGTTTTGTATTTGATTTTAAAGCTATCTAGCTGTTTGGTTATAAACTTTTGGGTCAAAAATTCTTTATGATATAGCTCGGGAATTTTGTGCAAAGAACGCCTTGCGAAAATCAAATAATCCAACATTTCCATAATTATATATTATAGCAAAACGCCAAAAAAGTCCAAACATCTATGGTTGCGCGGTTTAAATTAATCTTTTTTAGATACATCGCATATTTATAAAATATAGCACAAAATAA
>DUVY01000096.1 GCA_012840805.1 Clostridiales bacterium
ACATTAATAGGCGCCAGCGGGCTTGATGTGGGCTTGCCCCACGGACAGATGGGCAACAGCGAAGTAGGGCACCTAAATATCGGCGCGGGCAGGATTGTCTATCAAGATATAACCAAAATTGACAAGGCGATTACCGACGGCGATTTTTTTGAAAACCCCGCGCTAAAAGGCGCTATTCAAAACGCCAAGGATAATGATTCCAAATTGCATTTGATAGGTTTGCTGTCAGACGGCGGAGTGCATAGCCATATAAATCATCTATTCGCTCTATTGGATATGGCGGCAAAAAACAATATCAAAAAAGTTTATGTCCACGCTTTGATGGATGGGCGCGATGTTTCGCCCACAAGCGGCGCGGGCTTTATCGCCCAAACACAGCAAAAACTAAAAGAGCTAGGAATAGGCAAAGTCGCGAGCGTGTGTGGCAGATATTATTTTATGGATAGGGACAATCGTTGGGATAGGGTTGAAAAAGGCTTTAATAGCATAACGGCGGGAAAGGGCAAGACCGTCCTAGACCCCATTAAAGCCATAAAAGACTCATACGCACAAGGCGTGACCGACGAGTTTATTGTTCCGTTTGTCGTTGTGGACGAGAAAGGTTTTTATGACGGGCAAGTGGACGCGGGCGACAGCGTGGTGTTTTTTAACTTTAGAGCCGACCGCGCGAGAGAAGGCACGCGCGCTTTTATATACGAAGACTTTGACAAGTTTGAAAGGGCGAAAGGTTATCAATCGGTTTATTTTACGCAAATGACCCAATACGACGCGACTTTTACGGGTCTTCATACCGCTTTTGAGCCCAAAGAACTTAAAAACACTTTGGGCGAGTATTTGGCGGATTTGGGTTATACCCAACTTAGAATCGCCGAAACCGAAAAATACGCGCATGTAACATTTTTCTTTAACGGCGGCGTGGAAAAGCCCAACAAAAACGAGCGCAGGATTTTGATTAAATCGCCTAAGGTCGCCACTTACGACCTAAAGCCCGAGATGTCGGCTTACGAGGTTTTGGACGAGGCAATCAACCAAATCCAATCCAAAGAAATAGATGTTATGATTTTGAACTTCGCCAATTGCGATATGGTAGGGCATTCGGGCAATCTGGACGCGACTATAAAAGCGGTAGCGGCGGTTGACGACTGCGTGGGACAGTTAACCAAAGTTATTACCGATATGGGCGGGGCGGTTATAATTACCGCGGACCACGGCAACGCTGAACAGCTTTGTTATGACGACGGCTCGCCTTGCACCGCGCATACCACCAATCCCGTGCCTTGTATCTTAGCGGACGACACCAGAAAAAATATCAAGCTAAGGGACGGGGGTAAGTTGTGCGACCTCGCGCCTACCTTATTAAAACTATTGGGCGAGGAAATCCCGCAAGAAATGGAAGGCAAGCCGTTATTTTAAATCAAAGCGCTTGTATAATTGATTGGTTTATGTTATAATCATTAGGCTAAAAAATGTTGATGGAGGAAATTAAGTTTGTCATTATTCTTACAGACTGTGCCTGATTGGGTGTCAATCAGTTTTCCTTATATAAGAATGGCGCTTATGGTGCTAGAAGTGATTTTGGCGATATTTTTGATTTTTGTCGTGTTGTTCCAACCCGGCAGTTCCGAGGGTTTGGGCGCTATCTCAGGCGGTCAGGACACCTTCTTCGGAAAACACAAGGGACAGACCTTAGAAGGCAGGATGAAAAGATTGACCATAATAACGGCCGCTTTGTTGGTTGTTAACGCGGCGGTTTTCTTCATCACAATGGCGATTTACGCGGGATAATAAAACAAACATAAGACTAATAAAGGGCGGCTTTGTAAGGCTGCCCTATTTTTTTAAATGTTTTGGACTAAAAATACGCATAATATATAAATAAAAACTTAATTGGCGGCAAAATATGCTTAATTTTAAAGACAGAGTTTATGAGATAATCACAGCCGAAAATTTATCGGGCTTGACCAAAAACGCCCTATTAAAAAAGCTGGGCGCGAAAAGCGCTTTTGAGACGAAGCATATGGGTCAGGCGCTGGATGAGCTTGCCAAAGAGGGCAAGCTTGTAGCGCAAGAGAGCAAAAAAAGTTATAAATATTTTTTACCCAATAAGATAAACGCCTACAAAGGCAAGATTCAGGGCAATGCCCGCGGATTTGGGTTTTTTGTTAGTTCGGAGCTTGGCGAGGATGTTTTTATTCCGCCTAAGGCTATGAACAGGGCGATTCACGGCGATACCGTTATGGTCAAGGTCAACCAAAACAAAAAGCAAGGACAATCCCTAGAGGGCGAGGTTTTGACTGTTTTGGAACGGGGCATAAATAGAGTGGTCGGGCGGTTTTATGTAAGGCAAAACCAAAACTATGGATTTGTGACGCCTGACGAGCATAATTTTTATTATGATATTTTTATACCGTCCGATAGCTTCAACGGAGCGAAAAATGGGCAAAAGGTAGTCGCCCAAATCACAGCCTATCCCGATAATTCCAAAAACCCCGAGGGCAAGATTATAGAGGTTTTGGGCGATGTCGGTCAAAAGGGTATAGATATTTTGTCTATTATTCGTTCTTATAACCTTTATGAAGAGTTTGACCAAAATGTTTTGGAAAACGCGCGCAAGGTCAATGTTCCCATTACCCAAAAAGACTTGCAGCAAAGACAGGATTACAGGGATTGGAAGACCATTACCATAGACGGCGACGACGCCAAAGACTTAGACGACGCGGTAAGTTTATACAAGGATAAAAAAGGGCATTTTTTGCTGGGCGTGCATATCGCCGATGTGTCGCATTATGTCAAGCCTCATTCGCCGCTGGATAAAGAAGCCTTAAAGCGCGGCACAAGCGTATATTTTGCCGACAGGGTGCTGCCTATGTTGCCCAAAGATTTGAGCAACGGCATTTGTTCTTTGGACGAGCGTCAAGACAGGCTGACATTGTCAGTTTTAATTGAGTTTGACCCCCAAGGAAAAGTATTAAATTCGGAGATTCATCAAAGTATAATTAACAACAAAGCGAAAATGACTTATGATAAGGTCAATAGACTTCTTGCGGGCGACAAAAACCTAGAGCCAAAATATCTAGAGCATTATCCGATGCTAAAGGATATGGAAGAGCTGATGTATATCCTTAACCAAAAACGCCGAGATAGAGGATCTATTGATTTTGAGATACCCGAGAGCAAAATCGTTTTGGATTCTCGGGGCAAGGTAATAGATATTATGCCGTATCCGCGCGGAGTAAGCCACAGGATTATAGAAGAATTTATGCTTGCCGCGAACGAAGCAATCGCCGAAACATTTTTCCACGCCGAAATACCTTTTATTTTTAGGGTGCACGAAAACCCGACAGAAGAAAAAACGGCTGTGATGCTCGCGTTCGCGCAAGGCGTAGGTCTCAAAGTCAAGCTGAACAAAAACAACGCGCTGTATCCAAAGACCGTTCAGCAAATTTTGGCGCAAGCCGAAGACAAGCCGATATATAATGTAATTAACAAAGTGGTTTTACGCTCAATGCAAAAGGCGAGATATTTGGAAGAAAATCTCGGGCATTTTGGTTTGGCGAGCAGGCATTATTGCCATTTTACCGCGCCCATACGCCGCTATCCCGATTTGGCGATACACAGGATAATCAAAGACTTTCTCAACAACGGCTTGAAAAATATGAAAAAATATGAGAAATTTGTAGTTGAGGCGAGTTCGCTATCCAGCGAAAGAGAAAGGGTGGCGGAAAACGCCGAAAGGGATGTAGAGGATTTGTTAAAAACTCAATTTATGAGCGAGCGCTTGGGCGAGAAATTTGAGGGCATTATAAGCGGCGTTACCGAGTTTGGCGTATTTGTGGAACTGCCCAATACTTGCGAGGGGCTTGTAAGGCTTGAAAATTTGCCCAAAGATTATTATCATTATGACCAAGCCAACTTTTCGCTTGTAGGCAAGAAGATGGTCTATCGCCTCGGCGACAAAATTAAAGTCATAGTGGCGGGCGCGGATCTGGACATTAGAAAAGTTGAGTTTGTGCCGGCGTAAAAAAATTTATTTAAAATTGGATTTTGGGGATATGAAAGGTATCAAAGTTATAGCCGAAAACAAAAAAGCGAGGTTTGAGTATTTTGTTCTTGACGCTTATGAGGCGGGCATTGTCCTAAACGGCGACGAGGTCAAGTCCATAAGACAGGGCGCTATTAACCTAAAAGACAGCTTTGCCGTAATAAAAGGCGGGGAAGTGTTTTTGCGCAATTGCCATATATCGCCTTATCAAAAGGCAAGTTACTTCAACAGCGAGGCGCGCCGAGACCGCAAGCTTTTGCTTAACCGGCTGGAAATTAACAAATTAATAGGCAAAGTCAACGAAAAAGGTCTGACGCTTATACCGCTTAAGGTTTATTTTAAGGGCAGTCTTGTAAAGGTCGAGCTAGGGCTTTGTCAAGGCAAAAAGCTGTATGACAAGCGCGAAACCCTAAAGCGCAAAACCCAAGAACTAGAAGCCCGCCGCGCTATCAAAGAATATAAATAAA
>DUVY01000097.1 GCA_012840805.1 Clostridiales bacterium
ACTTTTGCAGCAAACAAATTGCGCGCGGCATTGTGGCTTTTAACGCGGGATATATAGAAGATATTGATGTTAACGACGGGTTTTCGGTAAGCCAAGGTCTTATTTTAGGCAGGCAAATGGCGCAAGAATATCTATCGGCTTTGAAAAAATATACAAAAGCTTTTGACAACGCGGTAATAGTTTCTACGGCCGCCGCGTTAGGAGTAAGGGAAAGCTATCGCGTAATGGGCGAGTATATTCTCACTTTGGACGACTATATCAAAAGACGCAAGTTCCCCGACGCCATAGCCAAAAACGATTATTTTTTGGATGTGCATTCCAAAGAGCTTAACGAGCGCTATTTAAAACAAAACCTAGACATAGATGAGGATTATTTCAAAAACTACCAAAAAGGCGAATATTACGAAATACCTCTAAGATGCCTTATCCCCAAAGGTTTTCAAGATCTTCTGGCGGCGGGGCGCATAATAAGCGCGGACGAATATGTGCAGGGCAGTATCCGAACAATGCCCGCGTGTTTGGCTATAGGTGAGGCGGCGGGCGTAGAAGCCGCGAAAAGATTGGCGAAAAAATATAAAATTATTTAGAAAGTATATTTACAAATAAAAAAATGTATGCTATAATGTAAACGATTACATAGGCGGTAAAACCATTATGACCATCAAAGATGTCGCGAAAAAGACCAATTATTCAGTAGCGACCGTTTCTCGAGTTATAAACGGCGACCCTAATGTCGCCCCAAAAACGCGCGAAAAGATTTTGGCCGCTATAAAGGAAATGGGCTATGTCCCCAATCTTTTGGGCAGAAATTTGCGCCAGCTAGCGAGCAATGTCGTATATGTCTTATTGCCGTCTATCAACAATTCGTTTTATTCCAAGATAGTCCAAAGCATAGAAAAAGAATCCATAAAAACGGGAATAAGCATAATGATTTGCGAAACTTACAACGAGTATAAAAGATACAAAAACTTTATGGATTCGGTAAGAAAGAAGCTGGCTGACGGGATTATTTTGATTTCGCCCGGCAAGCCCGAAATAGTGCCTAATTTTGACGATATTACCGCTGTTGTGTGTTGCGAATCTAATAATTTTAACTGCAGTCAAGTTGATATAGATAACGAGCAAGCAGGCTATGACGCGGTAAATCACTTAATAGAAATAGGCAAGAAAAAGATAGCGTTTATTGGCGGTAATTTTACCTCAAGCGATTTGCGTAAAAAAGGTTATATGCGCGCCTTGCAAGAGGCGGGTTTGGAAATTAATCAAGAACTGATTTTTGATAACGAATATTACGATTATGAGGATGGCATAAGAGTCGCCAAACTAATCCTAAAGTCCAATATAAAGCCTGACGCTATTTTTGCCGTAACCGACCAAATAGCTTTTGGGGTGATAAAAGTTTTTCTTAGGGCAGGACTCAAGATTCCTCAAGATGTGGCTGTTTGCGGCTTTGACAATTTGACATACGCTAAGATGAACAATCCTTCGCTTACGACGATTATGCAGCCTAGGGAAGAATTGGGCGCGGAAGCGTTTAGGCTTTTATACGCTAAGCTAAAAAAATCCCAAACAAAAAACAAAAAAATCATTCTAAAACACAAACTTATTAAAAGATATTCCACCACAGGCGTTGAAGAAGATATTTAAACAAAAGATAAAGAATTGCTAAAAGGAGATATTATTATACATGGCTAGATTACCCAAAAAAGAATGGCTAAAAAACGCGGTGTTTTACCAAATTTACCCCACAAGCTTTTTTGACAGCAATGACGACGGCATAGGCGACATAAACGGAATTATTCAAAAATTAGATTATGTCCAAAACCTCGGTTGCGACGGCATATGGCTTAATCCCTGTTTTGAATCGGCTTTTAGGGATGGCGGATATGATGTAATTGATTATTATAAGGTTGATTCTAGATTTGGACCAACGACGATTTGGTTAGGTTGTTTGAGACCGCGCATCAAAAAGGTATCAAAGTCATATTGGATTTGGTGGTAGGTCATACCTCCGACCAATGCGAATGGTTTATTCAATCCTCCAAAAAAGAAAAAAACGAGTATTCCGATTATTATATATGGACTGATTGCGTGTGGGATAATTGTCTAAATTATAAAATGGTAAACGGAACGACCGCGCGCGACGGTAATTATATAACCAACTTTTTCGCTTTTCAGCCGGCTTTAAACTTTGGTTTTGTCAATCCGCAAGAACCTTGGCAAAAGCACTATTTGGACAAAAGCTTTGAAAAAATGCACGATTTGGTTGTTGACATAATTGAGTTTTGGCTAAGCAAGGGCGCGGACGGATTTAGGGTAGATATGGCGGACTCGCTTATAAAAGGCGATGAAAGCGGCGAGGCTAACGCTTGGCTTTGGGACAAATTAATAACGCGCGTCGAGCAAAAATATCCCGACGCTATATTTGTTTCAGAATGGTGCAACCCTCCCGCAGCTGCAAAAGGCAAGTTTGATATAGATTTTATGATTCATATCAGAGGACAGGGATACAACAGCTTCTTCAGATACGAAAAAGATGTCAAAGCCTATGGTCCTTATGAGGGTCAAAGCTACTTTAGAAAAAACAGTTCGGCGTCTTTTGAGACTTTCGCTAGCGAATATTTGGGTTATTTAAGCGCTTTGGGTGAAAATGGCTATCTAAGTATCCCGTCGGGAAATCACGACTTGAGCAGAATAAGCATTGGCAGAACGGATGAAGAAATAATTACCGCTTTGGCGTTTGTCTTAACTATCAAGTCAGTCCCTTTTATTTATTACGGCGACGAGATAGGAATGCGTTATATAGACGGACTGTCCAAAGACGGCGGATACGACCGCACAGGCAGCCGCACCCCTATGCAGTGGGACACGACAAAAAATAAGGGCTTTTCTAGAGCCGACCAAATTTATCTTCCCGTCCACGACGACGACAAATATACCGTAGAGCGTCAAGAAAAACTTGACGGCAGCATTTTAAACTACGCAAAAGAATTAATTAATATAAGAAAAACTCATTCGGCGTTATGGGCGGACAGCGAAATAGAGTTTTTGTCCGACTATGAGGACGATATATTAATCTATTCAAGAAAAAGCCAAAATCAAAAAATGCTGGTTTATATTAATCGCAAAGGCGTTCAAAAATCAATGCAGATAACAGCCAAAAACTTCAGTGTTATTAGCGGCCTTAACGCGAAAATAGATAATAATAACGCTTCTTTTGCAGATACTGGTTTTATTATACTACTTTTAGAAAATTAACAACTTAAACCAAAAAAAACAATAAATTATAAGAAAAAATGTAATCGTTTACGATTACGGAGGATGTAGGGGATGTTAAAAGCAATTACATACAAAAAGCGAAAGACAAAAAAAGTAAAGGGTATTATGGTATTCTTTTTTATCATATTTAGCACATACTCTTTTACTCTTGTTTTTCCTTTTTTGTGGATTTTTTATAACTCATTTAAGACCGCGCCCGAATTTTTGATGAGCGGTAATCCTTGGGCGCTTCCGCAAAAGTTTTTGATTTCCAACTATTTTGATGTTTTTGTTTTGTCCGAGTTTAACCTTGGCGTAATGTTTTTTAATAGCGCGACTTTGGTATTGAGCGCTTTTGAAGAAGGCAAAACTTATACTATTTCCTTTGATGTTACAATGCTCAACAACTCCATAGCCAACGGTCAAATTTTCTTTAGATTTGGCGCGGATGAAAAACACGTCATATTTAACGCGTTTGAAAAGCTGACGGTATCATTTACCTTTACCGCGTCCTCTTCCACGCTATTTAGAGTTTTCAATGGCGACAACAACGAAACCAGATGCGCGGCGCTTTCTTGCATAATTGGTCCCGTAACCATTACGGAAGTAGCCTAAAAGATTAGATTTTTAAAAAATAAAAAATCAAAAACCAAAACCCTCAATTTTTGAGGGTTTTGGTTTTATTTTAAACTTAATATTATTTTATAGGTTTTTTGTTGTTTTTTATATTGACTTTAGGCGGAAGAATATCTAGTATATTTTTATCTAAGGTATTTTCAAAAAATATTCATAATAATAAAAAAGGATTAATATGAAAAAAATCAAACTTCTTATTGACACAGACATGGGCGCGGACATAGACGACGCTTTGGCTATATCATTAGCCGCTATTTCGGACAATGTTGAGATTGTTGGAATTACCACGGTATTTAAGAACACCAATGAGCGCGCCCGTTTGGTCAAAAAACTTTTATCCTACGCGCAAATTGATGTCCCCGTTTACGCGGGCGTGAAAGACGCTATCAATCGCGAGCTAGACGGCGTTAGCCGTTGTATGATGTATGAAAAAGACTTAGACGACCCAAAATACGCGCCCATAAATGATTTTGAAAAAAGTAACGGAACTTTAGGCATCCAATTTATAATTGACAGCGCCCAAAAATACGGACAAGATTTGACAATCTTGGCAATTGGTCCGCTGTCCAACATAGCGCGCGCCATCCAAAAAGCCCCGCAAGTTATGCGCAAAATAGGCAAAATTGTCCTAATGGGCGGCGCTTATTTCGCGCCCCGTCCCGAATGGAAT
>DUVY01000098.1 GCA_012840805.1 Clostridiales bacterium
TACTTACCATCGCTCGACTTGCATGTGTGAGGCATGCCGCCAGCGTTCGTCCTGAGCCAGGATCAAACTCTCATATTCAATCCTTTAAAACTCTTGACTTTACTGACTGTAAAGCTAAAAGAGTATTGTTCTTTTTAATCCTTCTAGCCTTCTCTCTTTCAAAAAGACTCGCACTATTAGTTTTTTTCTCGCTTGTCTTACCTTTTCTTATTCCCTTGTCAATGTGCAAAAAATGCTACCATCGCTGATAGCCTAGTTATAATACCAAATCATTCGGGCGTTGTCAACCCATTTGTGAATTCTTTTTTTGAAATTTTTGGTTTTTATCTATTATGGCAAGTTATAAAACAAAATAATAGAGTGTAAAAAAATAGCAAAAAGCGATTTTGGGTATAAAAAATTAATTGAGAAAAAATATCCTAAGAAACAACGCCATAAATCAAAGACATTATATAATAAAAAAGCTAAAGTTATTTTTATGTTTGAAAATCTTTTGGCAAAATTTTTTAAAGCTAGTATAATTGATAAAATATTTAAAAAAATAATGTCGCTAACCGCTTATTTTTGGTTAAATTTAAACGGTATTATTATACCAAAGAAATAATGAAATTTTTGATAATACAACCTCCCTATCCTATCGCTAAAGATATGATTGAAAATCATATCAATTTTATTTTGGAAGAACTTGATAATTGCCCATTAGATGTGGATTGTATTGTTTTGCCGGAATATTCAGGCAGCGCAGGGCGAAAATCCGAGGAACACTATATGGTCGCGAAAGACTCAGCAGAAAAACTTATTCCAGCCTTGCGTAAGACTATTTCAAGAGTCGGATGTATGGCGGTAATCAATTTTGCTTATCCAATTAAAGACGATGCCCAAAAATTTAGAAATACTACATTGTTATTAAACCGCGAAGGGCATATTGTCGGAACATATTATAAACAGCATTTGCCAACAGGCGAAAGGCTTCAGAAAAATATTGATTATGAATATACAAAAAAATATTGCGCACCGACCGTAATAGAAATAGACGGTCTTAAGGCGAGTTTTTTGACATGTTATGATATATATTTTGGCGAATATATAGAACAAATAGCAAGACATAATATAGATATTCTCTTTGTTTCTTCGCTTCAACGCGGAGAGCGTCGGGACATAATAGAAATGCAAGCGAAATATTGCGCGTTTCGTTGTAACGCCTTTGTTATCAGATCGTCTTTTTCCATGGGCGAAAATAGCAACTTGGGCGGATGTTCAATGGCGGTTTCGCCTTCGGGCGAGATTATTCATAATATGGAGCAAACAATTGGCTCGGTCGTTGTAGAAATTGAGCCAAAAAATAAATATAAAAGACCTAACGGTTTTGAACAGCCAATGGTTTTGGCGCAAGATTTTATTGAAAAAGGACGCACGCCCTGGAGCTATAGACCATGCGGACCGTCAATAGTCTTGCCCGATGAGACGATGCCATATCCTCGTTTGTGCGCGCATAGAGGGTTTAATACTATCGCGCCCGAAAACTCATTAGCCGCTTTTGGCGCGGCTGTCGCTTTGGGAGCGGAAGAAATTGAATTGGATTTGTGGCCGACAAAAAACGGGGAGCTTGTCGTTATTCATGACAATAGCATAGACAGAACAACTGACAAAATCGGCAAAGTTTATGATTTGACATATTCGGAAATATTAAAAGCCGATGCGGGAATAAAAATTTCTCAATCTTTTAGCGGCTTGCGTATTCCTTTGTTTGAAGATGTGTTAAAGAAATTTGCTTGTCAAGCGATAATTAACATACACATCAAATCTTTGAACGCCAAAGAATATGACAAAGATGTTTTTAGGAAAATTATAAAATTAATAGATTATTATGATTGCAGAAAACATGTATATATCGCGGGCGAGGAAGATGTTTTGAAAGTCGCTTATGAATTAGCGCCCGATATCGCTCGATGCGCTATTGATGGCAAATACGACTATACCGTCGTGGATTTGGCAATAAAATACAAATGCAAAAAAGTTCAATTTTTCAAACCATATTTTAACCAAGATATGATAGATAAAGCTCATAAAAATAATATTATATGCAATGTTTTTTGGGCGGACGACCCCGTAGAAGCTGTAAAATTTTTAAATATGGGAATCGATACCATTCTCACAAACGATTATCTTAGAATAAAAAACAAAATAGAAAAAGATAAGCAATATTAATATCAAAAATAATATACTTAATAATACTCTCATAAACTTCAAAAATCGGTTGGGGGGGGGATTTTGGACATTTAAAATCCAGCCCAAGAAAATCTTTAGATAATTTTTTTAAAGATAACGCTTATATCGCCAACTAATGTAACAAAAGCACTTGAAATTAACGCGCGCATAAATTAGAATAAATTAACAAATAATTAGGAGGTGATATGGATAAAAAAGTTGTAGACCTTAATAAGAGCGTTTATTCTTTGTGTAAAGACGACGAGAACTTGAAGCTAATTTTATGCGATCTAGGTTTTCACGATATAACAAAGCCCGCTATGTTAAACACGGCGGGCAGGATAATGACTTTGAAAAAGGGCGCGGCTTTTAAAAAAATACCGTTGCCAAAAATTATTCGCGTTTTGAGCGAAAGCGGATATGAAGTAATAGGAGAAAAAAATGAATAAAGAAAAAAAACAGATTTTAAAAGAAATAATCAAATCATTGCACAACGGAGCGAGCTTAGAAGAAGCCAAAGCGAAATTTCAAAAAGAGTTTGCCAATGTAAGCTCAATAGAAATCGCTCAAGCCGAGCAAGAATTAATTAACGAGGGCTTGCCCATAGAGGAAGTCCAAAGGCTGTGCGATGTGCACTCTTCTATATTTAAAGATTCTATACAAAACGAGTTTGAAAAGCCTGATATTTATGTGGAGCATTCTATCCTAAACATTAACAAAGAAAATAAAGACATAGAAAAAATTATTCAAGAAATTGAAAAAGCCAACAGCGTTGACAAAATAATCGTTGAAAAACTTCTTAGCACCGTGGATTTGCATTACCAAAAAAAAGAAATCGTATTGTTCCCCTATCTAGAAAAATACGACATTACATCGCCGCCTAAGGTTATGTGGGGCGTGGACGATGAAATTCGCGACGCTTTGAAAGATGTCTTGGCTAAGATTGACGGCAACGCCGACCAAAACACTATAAAAGAATTGTTGGATTCTTGCGTTGTCAGAATAAAGGATATGATATTTAAAGAACAAAGCATATTATTGCCTATGATGATGGATACTTTAAAAAAGCAAGATTGGGAAGAAATTTTCCCGCAATTGCAAAACTTTAATCAAGCGCCCGACCAAAAAACCGATTACAGCGATACCCAAAAAGCAAAAGCCGAGGGCGCGAGTTTGGGCTTTGAGTCGGATTATATTAATCTTCCCAGCGGCAAATTTAGGTTAAACGAGTTGATAGCTAGTTTGAATGCTTTGCCCTTTGATATAACATTTGTGGATAGCGAAGACAAAGTGGCGTATTTTTCAGAGGGCAAAGAGAGAATCTTCCCTAGAGAGCGCGCAGTAATAGGGCGAAGCGTCTTTAATTGCCATCCGCCCAAAAGCCAGCATATCGTAAAAGACATTATGCAAAGTTTCAAAGACGGCAAAAAAGACCACGAGGATTTTTGGATTAAAATGGGCGATAAATATGTCTTGATTAGATATTTCGCGGTAAGAAACCAAGACGGCGCGTATTTAGGCACTTTGGAAGTTACGCAAAATATCGCGCCGCTGCAAACAATCACAGGCGAAAAAAGATTGTTATCATAAAAAAACAAAAATTAAGATAATAAAAAGCGGGCATAAAAGCCCGCTGTTTTTTTGTAATGAATTTTTATTTTTTTCTTAAACTCTTCTTTTGCTGTTAATTCATATTATTGGATTATTAACTTATTAATGGTTTTATCAAAATCTTTCATAATAAGGACTATCGAGACTATATAGGTTATTAAAACAACAATAAAGGGTATTGACCGCGGCATTTTTATGTAATATAAAATAGTGTTCGCAGTATAAGACATTTTTTGTGTGTCTTTTGGTTTATTAATTTTTTGGCTAATATCCAACGCAATAACGATGATTTATATAATATCAAAACAATTGACAGCGGTATAAACATTAAAGGTTTAAAATTAATGGTTTTTTTATGCTACCAAAGCCCAAAAATATTCCCGCAATAAGAAATACGCTACTTCCTATGACATTAGTAAAGATAAAATCTTTGCGATAGCGCAAAAGCGCGGGCAATTCCGATTCTTTGGCCGTAGAATACAAATACATATTAAAAATTGACAGAAAAAGAATAGGACAGCCTAAAAATATAAACAGAAAAATATCCAATAATCATAAATACAACCGTCTGAGAAAAGTAAATATAATATGTCACGCCAAAAAATATCAAAACATATATAGGTCGCAATTAAAAGCACAAAAACAATCGCTGAACTTAAGATTAATAGTTTTTTCCGAATTGTTTCATAAATCTTACATCCCCCTTTCAAAAATCATTTTGTTAATATGTTTTTTTGAGCAAATCTTTATATGTTTTGCTTTTAACTTAGCTAGTTTTATTAACATTTCGGGCAATACCCGTTAAGACTATGTAAAGCGCTAATACCAATAAAACCCAAAAAAGCGAGCGTTTTTTTATTTAGAGCATCTTCCTGTAATTGCCTTTTTTGACCTTAGGCGTCATTATAATGTCGCCCAAAACTAATTTCTTTAAAATATCAGAGTCTTGCTCAAATAATTCAAATAGTTCGCTTTTTTCTTGATGGTCTTGTTCTTCTTCCACAACCATAGCCGGCGCTATTTTGGAAAATGTAAGACGCTCTAAGTCTTGATGTTGTTTTTTGGTTTTTTTCGGCTTTTGGGTATAAGACGATTCTTGCTTGGGTTTTTGTTCTTCTAAATCTTTAGTAGATTGAGCTTTATATTCGTATTCTTGGGGATATTCTTCGGTTTGAGTTTTATATCTCAATTCTTCTGAAATCCAATCTAAAAAACCTTTGGGTTTTTGTCCGTCGTTGAATTGCGTATTGTTTTGTCGGTTTCTAAACTCATAAGAAAAGACCGAAGCAACAGCGCTAAAAACGATAATTACTATTAATATTATTGTTGAAATTATAACGCCCGACATTTTATTCCTTCTTCTTTGGTTCTTTGTCCGTTCCGCCTAAGCTATTGCGCATATTGGTATCGGCGATTAAATTTTGCAAATGATAATAATCCATTACCCCCAAATTGCCCTTTCTGAAGGCTTCGCTTAACGCCTTGGGCACTTCAGCCTCCGCCGCCAAAACATTGGCGCGCATTTCTTGGGTCTTGGCGCGCATTTCTTGTTCTAGGGCTATAGCCATCGCTCTTCTTTCTTCGGCTTTAGCTTGAGCGATACGCTTGTCGGCTTCGGCTTGGTCGGTTTGAAGCTGCGCGCCTATATTTCTGCCTATATCCACATCGGCGATGTCTATTGACAAAATCTCAAAAGCCGTGCCGGCGTCCAAGCCCTTGTCCAAAACGGTCTTGCTTATAGAATCGGGATTTTCCAAAACATCTTTGTGCGAGTTGGACGAGCCCACGGTCGTGACTATTCCTTCGCCTACGCGGGCGATTATAGTTTCCTCTCCCGCCCCGCCTATAAGCCTTGAAATATTGGTCCTTACAGTTATGCGCGTTTTTACCTTTACTTCTATTCCGTCTTTGGCTACGGCCGAAATCATAGGAGTTTCTATAACCTTAGGGTTAACGCTCATTTTGACGGCGTTAAAAACATCCCTGCCCGCAAGATCTATAGCGCGAGCCGATGAAAATGTAAGATTGATATTGGCGCTGTGCGCGCTTATGAGCGCGTCCACTACCTTGATGACATTTCCGCCCGCCATATAATGAGTTTCCAAATCCTCTATGTTTACATCAAGTCCGGCTTTTTTGGATTTTATAAACGCGTCAATTATGGTTTTGTATCTTATTCGTCTTAATTTCATCCCAATCAGTTTGCCTACTGAAACATAAGCGCCTGAGACCGCCGCTGTAAACCATGTCCCCATAGGGAAAATACCGGTAACAATCACTAAAAACAATGCCACAACGATGATGATTACCCATGCCCACCATTCCATAGCGATAATCTCCTTTATTAAAAATTTTCAAAGTTAATAAATTATTAAAATTTTAACTTTAGTTCATTTAATTTAACTTTTGTGAAAAAAACGCGAGATATGCGTTTTGAAAAAATATTTAATTATTATTTAAAAAAATAGTAATCAGAAATATACTATTTTTGTTCTTTTACCACTATGCGCGCGCCTTCTATTTCTATGACTTTTATCTTAGCGCCCGCGGCTATAAAAGCGCCTTGAGCGATAACATCGTATTCTTGGTCTTCTATCGTCGCTTTGCCGCTGGGTCTTAAAGGCGTGGTAGCTTTTCCTGTTTTATCCAACAAATAGCTAAAATCTTTGGTCGCGTCCGAACGGACGGGGTCAACAGCAGTGCCCGTTTGGATAAAGTCCGCGCGCGAAAGCCAGCCGTATTTCATAGACCTAACCATAATCATAAACGCGGCTAACAAAATTATTATGATCAAAAAGATCATAATAAACAGCATTAATAATGTGCCGCCTTGAAGCATCCTTATTACCAGCCCAGCGATTATTAAAATAGCGCCCAGCCCCCCAAAGACGCCAAATCCGGGCTGAAAAATTTCTATTATGCAAAGCACTAAGCCAAGCACAATACATACGCCAGCGGCAACGCCCATGCCCGCGAATAACTGGACAAATTCTTCCCAAAAGTTTGCCGCGAACAAAACAGTTGCGTTCATAAACCCGAATATCTCCTATAAAACTTTCTTTTTATTTATTATATCATAAACGCAAAAAATATCCGATTAAAGAACAATTAAATATTTTTAATTTTTCTAATTATACTTTTTTAGATTTATTAAATTTCTTCTTGATTTATAACTTCTTTTGTTTTTTTGTTGAAAATATTTAAGTTTTTTAACAACCTAAAATACACAAATGCGCCTAGAGCGCCCGCGATGGCGACATAAGCTATAATATCGCCAGTTATGGTATAAAGCGTCTTTCGATTTATTAAGGGAACATCATATAATACATAGCCGTTTTCGTGGACAGGCAATTGCTGGATTGTTTGACCCGTTGATGAGATTATCCCTGAGATGCCCGCGTTGGCGGCTCTGACGACAAATCTATTATTTTCTACGGCTCTTAGCGTAGCGTGACCGTAGTGCTGATGGATAGACGGTGTGTCTATATACCAAGAGTCGTTGGTAACAATAAATATCGCTTGCGCGCCGTTTTGAGCCGATTCGTAAGAAAATCTTTGGAACAGAGAATCAAAACAAATCAGCCCGCTGAATTTGCCATAAGGGGAAGAAAACACAACGGCGCCTTCTCCCGGAGTCATTGTATCCTCAAATAAATTAAATTTTTGCAAGGCTTTAAATTTCATTAGATACTCTTCAAAAGGTATAAATTCGCCAAAAGGCACTAATTGGCGCTTGTGATAAATTTGATAATCGTCATTTAAGTAATCAATATAATAAAGAGAGTTATAGGAATTATCGTTTTCATCCTCATATAACGCGCCTATAAACAGGGCGACTTGGTTTTCAACAGCCAAATCTTTTAATTTGGCGTAATACAACGAGTCATCTAAAGAAGTTATAATGGTGGTTTCGGGCCAAAGTATTACCTTAGCGCCCTCGCCAATAGCCTCAAGCGTTAAATCATAATGTTTATAAAAAATTTCGCTTTGGGTCGCCTCCCATTTTTCTTTTGAGGGAAAGTCAACTTGAACAGCTGCGATAGGCGTTGACACGGCTTTTTTGACTGAGGAATTAACTACGGCAATGCGGATATACCCAAAGCACATATTGACTATCAAAATGGACGCCGCGGCTATTAATAATGATTTTTGGGGAATTCTTTGGTTAAATAAGCGCCATAAAAACAAAGCGATAAGCCCGTTGACGCATATCAGCAAAAAAGTAATAAACAGCGAGCCGAACAGCGAAGCGGATTGGATATTAGGGGTGAAATTATATTGCGATAAAGCCAACCTGCCCCAATTCATAGCTAAAGGACCGTATCCTTGCGCCCATTCCAAAACTACCCACAACGCGCCCAAAACAAGCGGCGACCAAATGCCTTTTGGTTTTATAAGCCCATACGCCAACCCGACCAAAGACATTTGGAGACTTTGGGCGATGCTGATGCTGAACCAAATAGCCAGCACGGCTCTTAGACTTTGGTCATACTCAAAGTCCATAATGGTTAATGGGTGTAAGGAAAAAAACCAAGTATAAAGAATAAAATAATATGTCAAAGCCCATAGCAAGACCAGTCCAAAACATTTCCAAGCGCTTTTTTGGTTTTTTATTAAAAAATAACATAACGGAACTACGCTAACCCAAGTCAAAAAGAATAAGTCTTTTGAATAAAGCGTAAGCGATGTCAGCGCGCCCGAAATTAACGCCCACAAAAAACCTAAACGGAAAATTTTGAGCTTGAAAAATTTTGAAATCGCCTGCGTACCTTTGCTCATGTTTTTAATTATATCATACAATTAAACAAGATACACACAAATAAGCTTACAAATTACTAAAAAAAGAAAAGTTTAAACTTTGTAACTTCTCTTATAATAAAAAAGATACTGCTGCGCGTAACCCGCAAGATCGCCAAACAAATCTATAAAAAACCGCCGTATAGCTTTTGTGGAAGTCAGTTCGCCTCCAAAATTTTCTTTATATACTTTGCTTATCCAAACATCCACGGGAAAGACATCGTATCTTTGCAAGCCAAACAGCAAGATACAGTCAGCCACCTTTTCGCCTACGCCTTTTAGAGCGCTTAGTTTTTTGGACGCCGAATGGGTGCTTAAGTTTTTTAACTCGCGATAAAACTCGACAAAGTTGTCCTTTAGCGCGTTTAGCGTATCCGTAAGATGCGGGCTTCTATACCCGCAGCCCGCCGCCCGAAAGAAGCTTTCGGGCGCCTGCGCCAAAACCTCAAGCTTGGGGAAGGCGTAATAATCGCCCATATTCTGTCCTAACTCTTGGCAGATAAAGTTCAGCGTTTTTTTGATTCTGCCTATATTGTTGTTGGCGGAAATGATAAAGCTTATTATCATCTCAAAAAAATCATTTTTTAATATCCTTATGCCTTGCCCAAAATTGACCGCCTTTTTCATAAGCGGGTTAATGGAAACGGCTTTTTTTATAAAATTATAGTCTTTGTCCAAATCAAAAAAATTATAAAAAAATTGTGCGTCGTCGCAATGGATAACTATCTTGTGGTTGTTTTTGATAACATCGGCGCAATGGTTTTGGGACAATACTCTAGCGTGAGTAGGCGCGATAAAATATCTAAAAACCTGCCCGCACTCTAAAATGTGTTTTATATCAAAGCTGTTGGGATTATAAATAGTAATCGTATTTGAGTTTATCAAAACTTCCATTTGACTTTAGATTATAAGGTAAAATGCGGCTTATGTCAACAAATAAAAAAAGCTTCCTAATAAATATAGGAAACTTTATGAGTAGGTTCGGATTTTGGGTTTAATTATTGGGCGTAAACCGAAACTTTCTTTCTCTTTCTGTCCAAAGACTCAAAACGCACCACGCCGTCAACAAGCGCGAATAAGGTGTCGTCGCCGCCTTTTCCCACATTGCGACCGGGATGAATCTTAGTTCCGCGCTGGCGCATCAAGATACTGCCCGCGGTTACAAATTGACCGTTATTGGCTTTTACGCCCAAACGCTTCGCCGCGCTGTCGCGGCCGTTTTTGGTGCTTCCGCCGCCCTTCTTTTGAGCAAATAATTGAATATTTATTTTAAACATTTTATTTTACCTCCAGCTTGATATAATCCGAATAGCTTTCCACAAGATCGGCTATTCCCATATACATTGTTGACAAAATAACATCGGCGTCGCGCGCTTGCGCGTCCGTCATCTCGTCAGGCAACTCAAACATCAAGTATCCGTCTTCGTCGTCTCTTTCATATATGACATTGATGCCCGCGACCTGTAAAAGCCCTAATAACGCCGTCTGAATCACACTTGAGAGCGCCGCGCATACTATGTCTTCGCCGCTCGCAGCAAATCCCGTATGTCCCATAGTCTTCACGCTTTTGATTGAGTTGCCGCTTTTTTTAATTTTGACGATAGTCATTTTAATCGATGCTTAATATTTTTAATTCGGTGTATTTTTGACGGTGTCCTTGCTTTTTGCGATAATTTTTCTTGGGCTTATACTTAAAAACAGTAACCTTTTCGCCTTTAACCACGCCCAACACTTCGGCCTTTACTGTCTTTTGTTCGGCATCGGCGCCCGTCAACACCTTGTCGTCTTGGACAACCAATACAGGTTTTAGATCTATGACAGAACCTTGTTCGGCTTTGATTTTCTCAATTCGAAAAACATCGCCGACTTTGACCTTATACTGATGTCCGCCGTTATCTACGACCGCATACATAATCTTTTGCCTCCATATTCTTAAAGTCTCCGCCAATAAAGGCGTATGGTAAAAACCATAACTTAAAAACCTTTTTTGAGCGACTCACATAATAATCTAACACAATATTATCTTAGTTGTCAATTGTATGGGATAATAAATTTATAACAAATCTTTCAAAATCTCTTCCAAACTCTCGGTAGGATGCAGCGCCTCTTCCAAAGAAAAAGCGGCTTTTGAATCGTAATATTTTTTGATGTTTTCCAAAGGATTCCAGGCTTTTTTGGTTTGGGTCAATCTTTCTTTTTCGGATTCGTATTGAAGACTTATGTCGTCTGGATCTGTTTTTTTGGCTTGAGCCTTGGCGGCTTGTATAGCGTCTTGAACCTGTTGTTCTTCGGTTTTGGTAATAGGCTTTGGCGGACTTTCGGTTTCTATTAAGTCCAAAGCGTCGGACATTTTTTTGTTGAATCTCGCAATTTTTACAAGGTTGTCGTCTATGGGGTATTTTTCTATAATCTTTCTGTAATATGACAGCCATTTGGCGTGGAACATCTTGAGCCCTTTGATTTCCATATCGTATTTTATTTTGGCGGCTTGTTCCAACTCTTCGGCTTTTGCCACAGCCGCCAAAAGCGCTTGATTGATTTGTCTGCCGCGGCTTCTATATGCTTCTAGCTTGGACTCAAGTTCTTTGATCTGCTCGCGCAGTTCAAAAATCCTGTCTTTTTGTTCAGACAGGCTTTTTTCGTAGTTGCGCCTTAAGCTCTCGATATATTGCCTTACCTCGTCCGAGCTAAGACTTTTTTTGCTAAGATCTATTTCTTCCATTTTATCTTATTATATTATATAGTTAATTATAATTTTGTCAAATTAGATAATAAAAAACATTATTATGTTATATAAAAATGATTTAATCTTAATAACTCTTTTTTGATTTTATTTGTTGGATTAGCTCTTGCTTAAGCTCGTAAAGCGCGTCCGATAAGTCCACTTTATAAATATGCGGATTGCTTATGCGCTTATATTCGGGCCAAAAGGTATTGAGTTCTTGTTTGCAATATTTCGCTATATCTTGAAGCTTAGGAAAATCATAGACCACCTTTCCGTCTATCATAACATCCGCAAGCAAGCTTCTCAAATCATAATCCTCAAAGGTTGTGGTCTTCCATCTTTCTATTGGATGAATAATGGTCAGCGGCTTGGGGATTATCTCGCCCTGTAGCGCTATAAGGTCGGCTTCGGCATAGCCGTTGCTTTTATTATAAATGCGGTATAATTCTTTGATGCCCGGAAAAGTAATCTTTTCAAATGAATCAGACAGCTTCATTTTGGGCGTAATCTTGCCGTCTGATTTGGTCGCGACTATCTTATACACTCCGCCTAAGCTCGGATTGTCCTGACTTGTAATAAGCTTAGTCCCTATTCCATACATATCAATACAAGCGCCTTGGGCGTTAAGGTGCAAAATAACATTTTCGTCTAGGTCGCCGCTGGCAAAAATCTTAGCGTCCTTATGACCCGCCTCGTCTAGCATCTTGCGGGCTGTTACGGACAGGTAGGCAAGGTCGCCGCTGTCTAGCCTTATTCCCAAAGGTTTGTGCCCTTTTCGCTTTAGCTCGTCAAAAACCTTAATGGCGTTGGGCACGCCGCTTTTTAATGTGTCGTAGGTGTCAACAAGCAACAAACACGAATCGGGAAAAGCCTTGGCATACGCCCTAAACGCCTCCAGCTCGCTCGGAAAACTCAAAACCCAGCCGTGCGAATGCGTGCCTTTAACGGGGATATCCCATTTTTGTCCCGCTAAGACATTGCTCGTGCCTTGGCAGCCGCCAATAATAGCGCTTCTTGTGCCATAAATGCCCGCGTCGGGACCTTGGGCGCGCCTTAGCCCAAACTCAATAACGGGCTTATCGCCCGCGGTTAGACAGATTCTTGACGCCTTGGTGGCGATTAGGGTTTGGTGGTTGATAATATTAAGGACTCCGGCTTCAATATACATCGCCTCTTTTATATCGGCTTCTACCACAAATATAGGCTCGCCAGGAAAAATCACAGTGCCCTCGGGCACGGCTCGTATATTGCCCTTAAATTTGAATGAGGACAAATAATCCAAAAAGTCTTCTGAAAATACCTTAAGATTGCGCAAATATTTTATCTCGTCGGGACCGAATTTTATGTTTTGGACAAATTTGATCGCTTCTTCTAAGCCTGCCGCGATAGCGTAATTAAAAGTAGAGCTTTGACGAAAAAAGATCTCAAAAACAGCCGTTTCTTGCTTTTTTTGATAAAAATGCCCTTGCATCATTGTAAGGGCATAAAAATCCGATAATAAAGATAGGTTATCCATTTTTAAATTATATTATAATCCTTTATTTTTCTCTATTCTTCATCTTTGGGGGAAGGATATGGCGTATCTCTTTGGGGTCTGTCGCCGTCATCCCAGCGTCCTTTTTTTGAGGTAATGGCGTTGATAAAGATAAACGCTCCTATCACGATCGCGACGATGGGCGCTATTATCCACCAATCCACCTTATAGAAAGAATTCAAAAACAAAATAAACGCTATAACGCCAAAAAAGATTATGGACTTTAGATGAAGATTTTTGTCTTTAGCAAACAACAAAGTTCCCGCGCTCGCGATAGCGGGAATCGCCACATATATGGGATAAATTCTATCATATCCTATGCCGCCTACATTTTTTACAAGCCACGCGGCAAGACAGGTCAAGAATACAAAGCTTATCCAAAGCGTTACCGTGTTTTTCATAAATGCGCTATGCGTTAGGCATAATAGCCAAAATAAAGCAAGCGTCGCGGGTAGCCATATTATTGACACGCCCCATTGCGCGCCCAAAAAATCAGGCTTAAAATTTACAACCAATAAAAACACTCCAAACAATATCAGTTCCAGCGAGCAAAACACTGTGGAAAGCAGACTAAGATTATATTTGGGCAGTTTTTGTTCGGGGTTGTTGGATGACATATCGGACTCCTTATCACTATAATATACAACTTTTGATTTTTATATCATTATTATAATATAAAACATAATATAATTCTATATATTTTATTATTTTATAATAATTCTTATCTTTTTTTAATCTTTGTCTTTGGGTTTAGCGTCCGCGTCCTTACCGCTTTTTTCTAAATATTCTTGCACGCTTTCTTCCTCGTCCGCTTCCACATACTCGTATTCGTCAATCAAAAGAGGTTTGCCGTATATTTCTTCGGGCAAGCCCGTTTTTTCCCAATCGTCGTAATGCACCAAGATAGGCGGCTTTTTGCCTTCTTTTTGCGCCTTTTGCCATACATAGATAATTCCCGCGGCGCCCAAGATAATGGCTATCGCGCTTACAAATTGCGAAACAGGCAAGACATTGGGAATCATATATAAAACAAATTGCGCTTTGTCCCTAAACGACTCCAAAATGATTCGGACAATTCCATAATAAATGCCGTAACACGCAAAGACAAACCCGGGGAAACTACGCCTGCGCCCTAACAAAAACCAAAGCAACAAGCCAAACCCTATAAGGTTAAGCATAGACTCATAAAAAAACAGCGCCTGATACCACATCCCGTCAACCTTTACCGCTATCGGAAAAAATTGATAAGCGGGATTTAGCACAGGCTGACCGTAAACTTCGGCGTTGGCAAAGTTGCCCCATCTGCCTATCGCCTGACCCAAAATCAAAAAGGGCGAGCCGATATCGCACATCATCAAAAAAGTTTCTTTCTTCTCGCCGGTCTTTTTTTCTTTATGTTTATACATCAGGCTGTTAAAAAACACGCCCAGCAAAGCGCCCAATACTCCGCCATAAATCGCTAGCCCTTGCAATCTAAAACCGTCATCATAAAAGCCCAGCGCTTGTGGGAAAGTGTATTTAGCGCCCGAGCCTATTATATCAAAGATTACATAATATAATCTCGCGCCAATAATGGCAAACGGCAAAGCCCAAATTATTATATCAAAAACCACATCGGGATTGTATCCTCTTTTTTTTGCCGCGAAATACGCGCATATTGTTCCCGCGATTATGCCTAACGCGATCAAAAAACCATACCAATTAAACTTAAAAGCCGCCAAAAAACTCACCATAGGGCGCTCCTTTTTTTTTGAGGATATTAAACTAATCTAATTATAATTATTAATTATATTACAGTTAAAGTTAATAGTCAATGCAAAAAAAAGACCGCGCAACAAAAGACGCTTGTTAAA
>DUVY01000139.1 GCA_012840805.1 Clostridiales bacterium
ATAAATCTAGTTTTTATGTCCATTATTTAGCACCTACTTCCCAATGTCGCATATAAAGGCTGCCAAAATCTTTAGTATCAACACTTGTAATGGTAAAAGCTTCATACTCTTTATCTAAGTCTGATATCTTGCCTGTAATTTCAAAGTCAATTGCTCCTTTTACGACTCTATCTCCTTCTTGCAGAGTGAAATAACCTGCTTTATCTTCTTGCTTTTCGAACTCCTTAGGTGTCACATATTTTTTATCTGTTGCCACTGTAAATGGTATTATTATTGTTACTTTATCTGCATCTTCTAGCCCACTCTGTAGTCTATTGACAGCCTTTCTTTCATCCCAAAATACGCCATAAAGGATAGTCCATTGATATTTATCTAGTCTAGTAGCCTTATCAAAGCATCTGTTATAAATCGTTATATCTGCATTGGTACGCATCATTTAACACCTCTATACATTAGCCCGGTATGTGCTAGATATTTAGCTACAATACTTCTTTGTTTGGCCTTAATTGGATCCCGACTATCTTTAGCTGTTACATACGTTATCGAGTGCGTTCCTACAGTTTCGCTTGCTACTTCTTTTCCACCTGTAGCCTTTAACTCTGCTAAATAGTCTATAAGCTCACATACTGCATATTTAACTTTAGTATCAGGTTCTTTAATTCTGTTAAAGGTGTAGTAATCTACTATGCTAGAGGCTGACACTACTAAACTAGCAAAAATATCCGCAGTCAATGTCCCGCCATAGGTATTCTGATAAAACTCATAATCTACATACATCTAATCACCCCTTAGGGTTGCCACTAGTTCATCCTTTTTCATCTTGGAATAACCTTCAATATCTCTGGATTTGGCTAATTCCTTTAATTCATCTACTTTCATTGATTCATAGTCAATGCAATTGTCAGCTTCTTTATATGGCTTATAACCTTTTGCTTTATAGACTACTCTATACGCTTTTTCAGTAACCTCAATTATTTTGCCATCTTTAACTACTTTCAACCTGCTTTCCTCCTTACCTAAAGATATAAAGCAAGGGCAGAGGTACAAACCTCTACCCTGCTACATCTGTTGATTATTCTTCCTCTTCCTCTTCCTCTTCCTCTTCCTCTTCCTCTTCCTCATCAGGCACAGGTGTTAGTGCAGCAAAAGCATCTTCTTTTAGAGTCATAAATGCTACGTGCATTGTGGCTCTAAGTGCAAACATATCTCTTTCAAATAGATTGATTGGGTCGCCTTCCTCATCTACTATAGTAGTCAATGTAGCGTCTTCAGAGATTGCATATTCAATTCCTTGCAATACTCCGTACCTTGCGTAATCCCAATCGCCGGTTAGTACTAATGCCTTGTCATAATCCCAGCTCTTTCCGTCTGCATATCCTACAGGCAGTCCTAGTAAATTCGCTGCTGCCCCTTGTCCTGGGTCATTAAATATAGGTAGGTTTCTGTCGTCTACCGCTCCCCTTAAGTCCTTTCTGAATTTCCTAATAGTAGTAAATCCATTAGGATCGTTGTCTCCGTCTTCTACCAAAGCTAATACATCATTTAAGTCTAGATAGAGATTTGAGCCAGTACCATACTCAACAGTATTTCCGCTTGCCTGAATCCTTTCCCAAACTGATGTACCTTGTGCGTATGGAGAATCATTACCAAACAATGCAGCTTGGTCAAATTTAGTGTAGAAAGCTTCGGCTATTGCAGGTCTTATTTCGTTAAAGAAGTTGGTTACAGTATATCTTAAGAACTCTTTTGATACTGGTAAGATTACCCCTAGTTTTTTAGCCTCCATCTCAGCAGTTAGCCAAGTTGCCTTAGATGTTTGGATTCTCTGTCCTTCTCCTACCCAATAAGCTCCTGGTCCTTCTGCTAGATAAGTGAATTTCTTTTTAGGCTTTGTCATTGGTTCATGCTTTGCTAACTGAGTTACAACAGAAGATGTTAAAAACTCTTTTAAAACCAGTTCTCCTGTTTCAGTTGGGATTTCCCCTGTTTTAGCGTCTTGTAATAATACATTGTCTGGATCAAAACCCATTATTTATTCCTCCTTGTTATCTTCTTATACTTGCCTGTTCGGCTAATTTGCTTATGTCTATTGTACCTGTAGATGTCTTTGTATCATCTCCGCCAGGACCAACAAACTTCGGCAGTTTCTGATTATCCTCTGACTCAAACAAGAAATCATTTTCTTCTTTGATTTTTTCTAGCTGTTCGTCTAGGCCTAGTATTTTATCATCAGCTAGCTTAAGGTTTTCTAAGTCTA
>DUVY01000099.1 GCA_012840805.1 Clostridiales bacterium
ATAGCCCCATTTTTTTAGGACTGTTTGCACGGCTTTAATATTGGCGGCGGTATCGCCTTTGATAATATTTTTGCCGCGCGAAGACGCTTGACTACCACGGCTCAAGTTAAGTCCCATAGCGGCTTCTGTTTTACTGCCCACGATACCGTCGGCGACTAGCCCGTTTTTTCTTTGAAAATATTTGACAGCCGCTCTGGTTTGGGAACCAAAAATGCCGTCAACCGCCCCAAAATAATAGCCCCATTTTTTTAGGACTGTTTGCACGGCTACGACATTGGAATATGTATCTCCTTTTATAATATTGGCTGCCTCAACCTCGCGGTTATAAGAAAAACTAAGGCCAAAAAGCATAATCAAAGTCAGCATAATCGCAGCGAGTTTCTTATGTTTTGTTTTTGACATCTTCCACCTCGTATATCTATTAATTTTCTTTTTTCCATTGTTTTATAAGTTCGTATATCTTGGATTTGTATTTTATTTGTTCGCCGTCTTGGTCTTGTGCGTCCAAAAAGCACAAAGGCGGATAAATAACGCACCACCAATTATCGCCCTCGCCTTGACCCAATTCAATAATTAACGCCGTATATTCGCCCTCTTTTAGCGTATAACCGTCATAATATCTAGTCGGGAAATATTCTTTTTTCAAAGCCACATTCGTTTCGTAATTATGCCCGTTTTTATATACCGCGCGGTTACATATATCTTTGAGTTGGTCTTGACTTTTAAGTATTAATTTATACACATCGTCAAAACTCTCGCATTGGGCAAGGCGCGGCGTTATGTATTGAATAACTTCGTCCTTGACCTTATATTTTAGTGCTTGGTCGTGGGAACAGTCGCTGTTTGCCCGTATATGTAACCTGATATATTGGGCGTCAGTTTTTTTGCTATTAATAGTAAAATTTACTAAAAATATTAATAATATACCAAAAGCGGCCAAAACAATATAAACAAATTTGGATTTCAAATCTAAAAAACTCCTTATATATTGTTTTGACTAAGATTATTAACAAATAGTTAATTAAAAAACCGCGCAAGGAAATAAAAAACCAAAAAGAAGCCCAAAAAATGTCAAAACTTTAAAAAATATCTGTTTTATATAAATATTTGACTTTGCCTTTTAAAGAACGGTAGATTTTGTTTTGGATAGATTTTTTTTGGGTAAGGGCAAAATACGCGCCGCCCGAGCCCGTCATCCCGATATAATCGGCGCCAGTTTGTATTAATGATTGTTTTGCCGATTGTATTTTGGGATTAATAAAATTAGCCGCTTTTTCCAAATCGTTTATCAAATTATCTTTTAATAACCCAAAGTTATTGCCTTTTAAAGCTTTAATGATTATATCGTTGCAAGCCGAGATAGAGCCTTTTAGGTTTAGCCTGTCAAACGCCTCAAAACATTGCTTAGTTGACATCGGATAGTTCATAGCTATCACGGCTTTTAGTTTGCTGTTATTTTCCAAAATTTGTATTTTTTGACCCATACCCGACACTCTGCAAGCTCTTAAGTTAAGCATATAGGGCACATCGCTACCTATAGTTTTAGCGATATTTTGGATTTTGCGGCTGTTGATATCAAAGCCAAACATTGCGCACAAAATTTTTATTACGCATGCCGCGTCAGCCGAAGACCCGCCAAGCCCCGCCATAATAGGAATCCGTTTTCTGATTTTCACGCGTAACGGCGGGATATCAAAGCCGTTTTCTTTTAAAAGCTCAATTGTCTTTTTTACGGTGTTATTGTCCGTGTCAATATCGGCAAAGCGCCCAAAAAATTTTACGCTGTCTTTTTTGGATTTTTTTATTATTACGGTATCTTTTAGGTTTTTGCAGCTTAGCATTATGGAATCCAAAAGGTGATATCCGTCTTGCTCGCCCGTAACTATCAAACTTAAATTAATCTTAGCGTAAGCGTGAAGTTTCATAATTGTATTATATCACAAGACCGTTAAAAGTTTTTAAAAAGGCTTGTCGCCATACATAACAAAATTATAATATCCGATATTTACGGCGTTTTTTATATTCATTCTTAATTTTAAATTCCTTGTTTTAGGTCAATAATTTATTAATATATGAAAAGATTTTTGATTTTTTTGGCTTTTATATTAATTTTTATAGCTTTAGGCATAGTCAATCAGGACTTATTGTTTTTAAAGTCCCAATATCCCGATATGAAAGTGGTTTTTTATACGACCGAAAAGCCAATGTCAAACGACCATAATTTAGTTTTTGACGGAATTTATCATCAAATCCATTGCGACGCCAAAAGCGCTGCCAAAGTCAAAAGCGCCCTTAGCAATATTAGAGGTATGAGCGTGTCTTTTCAAGGGACGATAAAAGATATTGACTATATTCTGGATTTTTATAAGGTCAAAGTTATTTTTGAGACTTACCAAAACCAAATTTTTTATATATACGGCTATTCGGATTTAATTAACGCAAAGGCGGTTAAGATTGACGATAACTATGTAAATATCCAGTTGGCTTTAAGAAAAAACACGGTTACCGTAGGCGCGCCCATAATTTTGGGAAGTTATTAAAAACAGTTTGTCCAACTTTTTGAAAAATTTTGTATATTAACGAATTTTTGTGTCAATAATCCTTTCACAACGGAGGTTTAGCGAAATGGATAAGAAAGAAAAAAAAGGCGGAGTCGCTGTAAAAAAGTTTTTCAAAAAAAATCTTTACTATATTTTGCTGATAGTGAGTCTTCTTGCCATCGGGACAATTGTCACATTAGCTTTGGTGCTTGGCGACAAAAAGCCCCAAGAACCAGGTTTGCCCTCGGGCGGCGGCGAAACCAAAATGATAGCGCCCATAAGCGGCGAATATACGATAGCTAAGGACTATAGGTCAGACAAGCTGCTTTGGTTTGCCACAATCAAAACTCACAAAACGCACCTAGGCATAGACTTCGCGGCCGAGAATGGAACGCCTGTGGTGGCAGTTTTGGACGGCAAGGTTGAAGATGTTGACACCAATAATCTATTATATGGCTGCATTGTCGTAATAAAGCATTCGGATTCTTTGACCACGCTTTATAAGTCGTTAAACAATGTCACGGTCCAAAAAGGCGACAGCGTCAAAGCCGGCGACAAGATAGGCGAAGTATCGGCGTCTATGGGAATAGAAAAAGATATGGGACCGCATTTGCACTTTGAGGTTAAAGTCAATGACAAATTGGTCGATCCCAACGATTATTTGACTTTATCAAGCGACAAATAAAATCCGCCTAATAAACCAAACAAGCTAGAATAATCAAAAGAAAAAGCCTCTTATTTTTAAAAAACCGCTAAAGATAGCGGTTTTTTTATTTTAGAAGCATTAAGCCTATATTCCTGTTAGCTTGCCGTAAGATATTGTCCAAGGTCAAAGGAAGCATTACGGTCATAAGTTTTTTTGCCATAAGCTTTTCTATTAGATCTTGCAAAAACTGTGAAAATTCCTGATTGGTTTTTAAAAACTTTTGCCTGTCTAAAAGGCACTGGGCAAACTCCGCCGCGAAATTATTCGCGTTATTGATATCTTGCGTCTCATAAGGGTCAAGCGCGCCTCTTATGTATTCGGCATTGGTTTGCATTATCTTGACGGCTTGCGCGTCGCCCCAGTCCATATCTTTATCTTGCCTTAGATATTCTATGGCTTTTTGGTATCTTTTGAGTTCTAAGATATTGCATTCATATACCGAGGGATATACGCAAGAATATATCCTGCCTTTTTTTATTTCGTTGAGAATGTTTTCCAAAAGCTCGCACAACCCCCGCGCTATTTCCTCGCCGTCCGAGTTAAGCCGCAACGCCCGCTCATAAGCAAACGGCAGCCGCCCTATCGCGATAGGCTGCGGCTTTGCCAACTTTTCCATTTCCAGATTGCTTATCCTATGGTTAATGGACACGCCGCAAGCGTTCTGGGTGCTAAGTTCCAGAGTATAGGTATAAGGGGTGATAAAACAATTAACCTCAATAAGCTTTGGGTCAATGAGATTAAGCCCGCTTTCAAGCGCCGAATTTAGCAGCATCTCAAAATGGACCTTATATCTATCCAAAGATTGTAATATACGCATATCCCCGTTTTTTTGTCCCGAAACCAAAGCCACGCAATGCTCTTTAAAGATTCTGGCGTAAAAAACATTAAGCTCCATTGTGTTTTTTATATATTGCTCTCTTGTCATACCCGCCCCCGTTTTACTTAAATTTATTATATTTATATTCTTAATAATCGGGGCGTATGAGTTTTTGAAAAAACACTATCTAAGAATATCCTCAAAGCCCCGAAAAATTTTGGAAAAGTCAAATAACTTTTCGTTTGCGTTTTTCTCAAGGTCTTTTTGTTGCTCTTCGGGCGGCGGAGGCGATTGAACGCCTTCCACAATCAACCCTCTTTGGGGAGCGTAGCGGTCGTTTCTTATCTTGACTTCTTTTAATAATTTGTCGCCGCTATAATACCTTAAATAACCTTCGGTTATCATTCCGTCTTTTGGATGCTGAAGTATATGGGTTTGACCTTTGTATTTTACATATTTTGAGTATTTGCCGTCATAGTCCAAAATCTTATCGCTCCCCGGCGAAGCTATGCGCGACAAGATTTTATACCGCCTTGTAATCCTATACGGCATTTTCAGTCCATAAAACTCAACAATGACTCGGTTTTGGGTGCAATAGCTGTGGATATAGACATTTCTGCCTGTATTGTTTCTAAACTTTAGATCGCTCCAGCTGCCGTTGACCATAGCGTCAAAAGAGGGCTCAATATAACCTACCCTTAGGCTATGATTGTTGGCTGAGATTATTTCCATATCCGCCAAAAGCGCGGCGTTATAAACCGTGGTAGAAGCTTGGCAAACCCCGCCGCCTATGCCCTGTTCATATCTGCCGCCCAAAATGATTTTGGCTTCCACAAAACCGTTATAAGCCGTTCTAGGTCCCACCACTTTGTTAAACGAAACTATCTCGCCGTGCCGAACCACAAGCCCGTCAAATCTTTTCATCGCCAATTGGATGTTGTGTTTTCTGCCTGCCGAAGAAGACGCGTATCCGGTAGAAAAACTAGCCCTGTGATATGTTTCTTGTTTTAAATATTCGGCGGTAATCTCGGGGCGTATCGGCAAAGTCTGCGCGGGAACTTTGACGGTCGTATTGATAAGCATCTTTTGATATATATCGTCAAATAATTTTTGGATATCAGCCGTTTGACCGTTTTTTTCTTTGATTATAGCGAATTTAACGCTGTTATTAGGTCTGAATATTAATTTCGCGTTTTGAGGCGAAGTATTGACATTTAGTATCAACCATCTTTCTATATCGTCGTTAAGCCCGGCGAACATAAACTTAAAAGCGTCATAGCTGCTCCATCCTTGCGATTTTATCAATTTAAGCATATTGATTTTTTGTTTTATGTCGCCTGACCTGTTGTATTTTTGCTCGGCGTATTTATGCGTAAATACTTTGGATTGGGCTTTGTATTTTTGCGGGAAAAAGGTAGCGCTCTTTTGCCCGTAAACTATTGTAATCTTGGGCGAATTGTCAATTTCTGCCAAAGCGCTAAAAAAATGACAAGTGCTTGCCCAAAACGCAAGCACCGTCAAAAACATTATTAATATACATTTTAATTTATTATTCATCGCAGCCCCAAAACTTCTATGGTTTTTTGCTCGGTTTCAAAATTTGTAATTAAGTTATCATATATATTATGCGTATCGCTGCCGTTTGTATTGATAAGATTATATTTTTCCGCTAGTTTTTTGCAAAAGTTTATTGTGTCATTACTATGCGTAGGATAATAGCTTTCTATGCCTTTTAGTCCCGCGTCTGCCAATCTTTTAACCAAATCTTTTAGGTCTGTCTTATCTAAGTTAATCCTAAACGGATGCGCCAGCACAGGCACGCCGCCGCTTTGGTTAATTATATCCACGGCTTCTTGCGGGGCAAAATAATAAAAATCCACAAAAGCGGGACGATTGGGGCTTAAATACAACTCAAACGCCTCTGCCTTTGTTTTGACATAGCCTTTCAAAACCATAAGATTGGCTATATGCGTACGGGAAACCGAACGGGTTTTATAATATTGTAAAATCTCGTCATAAGAAATCAAGATATTAAGCTTTTTTAGCTTGTCCAATATCATCTTAATCCGCTTAACGCGCGCCCGCGCCAAATTGCCTAATTCGCGATTAACGGGATTATCTGCTTCGGGGTCAATATTATAGCCCAAAATATGTATTTCGGCGTCTTTAAAGGCGCTTATCTCAATTCCGCTTATGGCTTTTAGGTTTTGCTTTTGGCACTCATCCAAAAAATCCCTAACCCCGCCAAAAGTGTCATGGTCGGTCAACGAAACAGCGTCAAGCCCAAGCGCTTTTGCCCTTTGGATTAATTCGCTATAAGTCGCTTCCCCGTCCGAGTTAAAACTATGCAAATGCAAATCGCTTAACAAAACCTACATCTCTCTTATTAATTTATTTATAATTGACTTATTGTATCGCAATAATTGGTCTTTTTGGTTTTTGATTGTTTCTTTTAAACAAGCGTCCAAAAGCTTATCCAAAATCTCGCCTATGTATTTTGGCGGCAAATCGGGATAGGCGTTTTTTATGTCGTTCCCATTGATATTCAATTCTTTTATGGATTTGGGCAGATTAAGCCTTTCCAACTCTTTTTTGGCTTCCAAAAACCTAAGGCTTCTATCGGGCTTGTCTGTGCCGTGAGCAAGGGTGTCCGCCCGCACCAACTGAATAAAATCGTCTAATATATCGTAATTTTTGACGACAAACTTGCGCATCTTAAAAGGGCTGGCCTGCTGCTTTAAATCAAACATATGCGCCTCAATCATCCTTACCGTTTTATCCACAATATGATTGGGGTATTTCAGACCTTTTTGTCCTAGCCTTTTTTTGATAATTTCCACGCCTATATCGCTATGGCGGCTCATACTGCCATATTTAATTTGGGAAAAAGGCTTGCCGATATCGTGCAAAAGCGCTTCAAGGCGTATATTGGGCGGGGCGAGCCTTACGGTTTCTAACAAATGCTCATAAACATCGTATTTATGGTGTTTGGTTTTTTGCTCAAAGCCTACGCAATGGCGCATTTCGGGGATAATATATTCCCAAAGAGCCATTTCGGCTATCAGCCTCAAGCCTCGGACTTGAGCGTCTTGTATGCCGCATTTTGCGTCGGCGATTAGAATTTTGTCAAACTCTTGGCGGATTCTTTCTTTGGAAATATCTTTGAGATTATTCTTATGCTTTAGCGCGCTCTGATAAGTGGAAGGGTCTATTTGGTATCCCAATTCGGCGGCAAAGCGGACCATTCTCAAAATCCTCAAGCCGTCGTGGCAAAAAACTTGATCAGGCGAGCTAATCGCACGCAAAATTTTGTTATTAATGTCTTGTATTCCGTTATGAAAATCCAAAATCTTATCTTGCTTAATGTCGTAATACAGAGCATTGCAAGTAAAGTCGCGCCTTAAACTGTCTATCTTTGGATCGTCAATAAAATTTGATAAATAAGGCGTGTGTTCACCCGCTTTGTATTGTTCGGTCCTAAAGGGCGCATATTCAATTTTTACGCCGTCCATAATTATTACCGAAGTGTCTAGTTTGGGATTGACAATCTCAAATTTTGCGTCTAGGGGCAAAAAATCGGCTATTTGTTTGGACGGAACCGCGCCAACTGCGTCAATGTCATAAGAGCGGTTATTTTGAATATAATCCCTTACACAACCGCCTGTGATATACAAAGAAAAATGAAGGCTTTTAGCCCATTTTTTAAAAGCTGCGGGAATTTTCATAGTATTAGTATAACATTTTTATTATATTTATGTGTAAGATATTTACATTATTGGCTTTTATGGTAAAATGGTATAAAAATAAGGGTTAATATTATGTATAATTTTATTATTAATTCATCGTCGCCCAAGGGGCGCAGAGCAGTCCAAGTATTGTCAAAAGAATTAGACAAACGGGGGTTGGAATATAAATTCCATTTTACGTCGTACGCCAAGCACGCGCAGGTTTTGGCGGGCGAGTTGGCGGACTTAGGCGAGAAGAACATCATCGGCATAGGTGGCGACGGCACTTTCCACGAGATTATCAACGGAATTAATAATCTTAGCGATGTCAATGTGGGATTTATACCATTGGGCAGCGGCAACGATTTCGCCACGGCGGCGGGCTTGCCCAAGCATAACATAAAAAAAGCGCTAAAAAATATTATTAACGGCAACATAATAAAGATAGATTATATACAGTTTGAAAACGGACCCAGATGTCTTAATGTGGCGGGCACGGGTTTAGACATAGAGGTATTGAACAAAACGCTAGCTATGCGCAGGCTCAAAGGCAAGCCTATGTATCTTTGGGCGCTTATAAGGGTTTTGAAAAACTTTGAGTCCTATAAATTAAGCGTTGAGTTTGAGGGTCAAAAAAAATCTTACGAATGCATAATGATAGCTGTCGCCAACGGAACGTATATCGGCGGCGGGATGAAAGTTTCGCCTTACTCGGATTTGAGCGACGGCAAGCTTAACCTTGTTGTAATCAAAATGGTCGAGCGCAAAAAAATCAAATATCTTTTGCCCAAGTTTTTGTCGGGCAAGCATATTGATATGTATTTTACCGAGCATTATTTAGTTGACCGCGTCAAGATTTCCTCGGACATCGCGTATAAAGTCCAGCTAGACGGCGAGATCTATTCTAATTTGGATTTTGATTGTTATGTGGTGGAAAAAGGTATCAATATGTTTAGCGGATAATTATAAATATTTTTATCCAAACCGCATATTATATAGCGTGTAATCATACGCGCTAGGTTTTATTTTTCAGATTTTTTCAAAAAAGCTTGAATAAAAATCTTGACAACGCCCGAATGATTTGGTATTATAACTAGGCTATCAGGATGGTAGCATTTTTTGCACATTGACAAGGGAATAAGAAAAGGTAAGACAAGCGAGAAAAAAACTAATAGTGCGAGTCTTTTTTAAAAAGAGAAGGCTAGAAGGATAAAAAGAATAATACTCTTTTAGCTTTACAGTCAGTAAAGTCAAGAGTTTTAAAGGATTGAATATGAGAGTTTGATCCTGGCTCAGGACGAACGCTGGCGGCATGCCTCACACATGCAAGTCGAGCGATGGTAAGTA
>DUVY01000100.1 GCA_012840805.1 Clostridiales bacterium
ACCAAGAACAATAGAAATCAACATCAAGGCTATGGAAAGCAAGATGATTTCATAGTTGTTAAACCGCAAAAGATCGTTTTCTTTTAAGTGTCTAGCGAACAAAAAATACGAAAGCGCGTATATAACAGGAAGCGTGGCGACATACAACCAATTATTATGGCTCATGTTAAAGTTAATAATTAACGCGCTGTTTAACACTTGCCCGACTCTGAACGCCAAATGCTGAGTAGCGAACGCGCCGACTTCGCAAAATAAAGCGGTCATTATTTTTACATCAAAACAAAAGAGAACTATAAAAGCGGCAAACGCCACCAGCATTGTGTATTTGGGAATATCCCAAAAAGTATAGCGCGTATCAAAAAAACTCCACGCGACGCACACCGCCAAAAAAACAGCAAAACCCGCAAGCGCCCGCCAAACAAAATGCTTGCGGCGAGTCAAGGCGCGCGTAAACAAAATATTGCATATCAGCATCTCAAAGGCAAATCCGTTGTTGAAAAAAAAAGATATAAAGGAATTAAAAAATTGGTTCATATAAAGTTCCCCTGCCCAAGCCAATTCGCCAAATCCGTCATAAATTGTTTTTTTCTAGGACGGCTGATTTTTAAAACATCGTCGTTAATCATTAATAAGTCGTAATTTTGAACCGATTTTATGTATTTTGGATTGACCAAATAACAACTGTTGCACCTCATAAAATTATTAGGTTTCAATTTGGCTTCTAGTTTGGATAACGACCCTGACGCTACAATCTCGCCGTCAATCGTATGATAAGAAAGCTTATGACCTGTTACTTCTATATAAATAATCTTTCTTGCTGATAATCTCAAAAAGCCATCCATACGCGCAATAACCAATTCTATATCGGCGTTGGATCGCACGATATTAATAGCTTTGGCGATTTTAAGCGAAAAGTCTTGATAGCTTATGGGCTTGACCATAAAGTCCAAAGCGTCAGCCTCATATCCCTTGACCGCGAATTGCGCCATATTGGTCACAAATATAAGCACGGATTGTTTGTCAAATTCTCTTAGCTTCAAAGCCGCGTCCATACCGTTTAAATTAGGCAGCTCTATGTCCATAAAGATAATATCGTATAAAACGCGGCGATCGGACAAAAAAGACAACGCGTCGTTAAATCTTTTTACATCAAATTGAATATCGTTTTTTTCTTGATAATATGTCAAATAATCCCGCAAAACCAAAGCCGCGGAATCGTCGTCTTCGACAATAGCTATATTTATCATACCCCATCCTAATAATAGTTTTCTCTAAGATTATAAGCTAATTTAACAGTCAAAGTCAATATTACAAAAACTCTAATAACTGATTGCCAAAAAATAACGAGTCTAACCAAAGCGACGCATAAAAAGACCGCCTTTAGATATTATATCCTAAGGCGGTGTTGTTTTTATGATGCCTTATTTAAAAGTCTAAGATAAAGATATTATAAAATAAAAAAAATAGAACATTAAGCTTAAATATCAAAAAAAGGCAATACAGAAAAAACGCAAATTTTTAAGAAGTTTACATCAAAAAAGACGGTCTATAAAATAACCGTCTTTTTTGGCACACCCAGAGGGACTTGAACCCCCAGCCTTTTGGTCCGTAGCCAAACGCTCTATCCAATTGAGCTATGGGTGCTTGAGCGTTATTATAGTATAGTTCAATTGCCGCCTTTTTGTCAAGAAGTAAATATTAGCAATAATTAAATATATATTTGTTCTTTGTTTTAGGTTTTTAGACTCTTGTAGGCGTTTTTTTTTTAGGTTTTAGAGTCTTTTTTTGTTTAATTAAAGTCTTTTATAGGCGGCTTGCAGTCGTTCAAGCGCGCGTTCTTTTCCAAAAAGCGCCGCCATCTCGGTCGCGCCGCCCGGCGTAACTTGGGCGCCTGTTAACGCTATGCGCATTATCCAAAACAACGCGCTGCTTTTTAGATTTATTTCCGCCGAAAATTCCTTAAGGTTTTCAAATAGTGAGTTGTTGTCAAAATTTTCTATCCGCTTCAGTCTTTCTATAAGCTTGGGTAAGACTTCTTTGGCTATCATCTTGTCTGTTTTGAGTTTTTTGTTTTCAAACAAGCCCAAATCAAAATTGTCAAATTCGTCCAAAAATTTGAGTTTTTCGGGTATATCGGACATTATTTCCACTCTTGATTGCAATAATTTGTCAAGCGTTTCGTAATCAAATTTGGATTCTAGCCCCAGCGCGTCGTAATAAGGTTTGGATTTTTTGGCAAAGGCTTGCGGCGGCATTTCTTTTATATACAGCGAATTAAGCCAGCGCATTTTGGGCTCGTCAAAGATAGACGGGGACTTGGATATTCCCTCAATAGAAAAAGCCTCTATCAATTCTCGCATAGACAGCTTTTCTCTATTATCTTTTGGGCTCCAACCCAAAAGAGCGATATAATTGACAATCGCCTCGCTCAGATAGCCTTTGGCTATAAAATCCTCAAAGCTGGCGTCGCCCGTGCGCTTGGAAAGTTTGCGGGCGCTGTCTTTCATAATGGGCTGCAAATGAATATAATTAGGGCGCTCCCAGCCAAAAGCGTCGTATATAAGGTTGTATTTATTGGTCGAGGTCAGGTATTCCACGCCCCTTATTACATAATTTATCCGCATCAAGTGATCGTCAATAACATTTGCAAAATTATATGTCGGCATACCGTCCGATTTTAACAAAATATTATCTTCCAAGTCTTTATAATCAACCGAGATTTCGCCAAAGACCAAATCCGTATACGACGACACGCCTTGCTCGGGTATGTTTTGACGCACAACATATGGCTCGCCCGCGGCGATTTTGGATCGGGCCTGTTCAAGCGAAACATTACGCAAGCAATATTTATCATATTTGGGCGCGCCGCTTTCTTGAAGCTGGGCTAGTCTTTCTTTGGAACAAAAACAATAATAAGCCGCGCCCGTTTCCACAAGTTTGTGCGCGTAATGATTGTATATGTCTTTTCGTTGGGATTGGATATATGGCCCATAATCTCCGCCAATATCGGGCCCTTCGTCATACTCTATGCCCGCTTGTTTTAGCGTCTTATATATAATGTCAATAACACCCTCTACTGTCCTCTCGGTATCGGTGTCTTCTATCCTTAAAATAAATTTGCCGTTATTGGCTTTGGCGAATAAATACGCGTATAACGCCGTGCGCAAATTGCCTATATGCATATAGCCAGTAGGGCTTGGCGCGAATCTTGTTCTTACCATAAGTCGTTCTCCTTAGTAATATCGGCTACTATTTTTTGGGGCAGTTTTTGCTTGTGGTCTTCAAAAATACTGTTGATTATTCCCGCTTTTTTGAAACTGTAAGCGTCGTTGCCCGCTACTATTATATGATCTATCAAAAGTATATCCAAATACGCAAGCGCTAGCGCCAAATCTTGAGTAAATTTTAAATCGTTTTGGGACGGGGTCAACTGTCCCGAGGGATGATTATGCGCCATCAAAATTTTATCCGCCGAAAACCTAAACGCCTCCTCGGCGATGCTGCGCGTATTGACATAGACCTCTTTGAGCCCGCCTTGTGAGATTACGCGTTTTCGGACAATCTTGCCCCTGCTGTCTAGACAAACAATCATAACTTGTTCTTTAGACTTGTTACCCAAAGCGGCGCAGGCTATTTTTTTTGCCTGCGAATAATTATCTATTCTTTTGGCGGCAAGCTCGTATTGATAATTAATCCGATTAATAATCTCGGGCAAGAGCGAGATACTAAGCGCGGCTATCTCGGTCATTCCTTTGACTTTGTGCAATTCCTTCCAATCGGCGTAAATCACATTCTTTAAAGAGCCGAAAGTGTCGAGCAATCTATGAGCTAACTCGTTGGTATCCTTCATAGGAATTACCGGATACAAAAACATCTCGAGCAACTCGTGCTCGTAAAAATCGCTCGCGCCAAGATTTTTGAGTCTTTCTCTCATCCGTTGTCGGTGCCCGCCGTGCGGATGGTCTTTTTTCAAAAATCCTTGCCCCCTTGATTACCGTTATAGTATAATGTTTTTTACAGATTAATGTAAAAATACAAAAAAATCATTAAATACAGTAATTTAATTAATATTAATATTAATATGTTTTATTGTCAAGATAGTAAAAATACTTATCTAAACCAAATTTATTAAGGATTAAATATATGAATGAAGTAATCAAAACATTGACGGATTTTGTCAAAATTGAAAGCGTAAAAAGCGACCCCCAAGAGAACGCGCCTTTTGGCTTGAAAATAAGGGAAGCTTTGGATTTTATACTTAATGCCGCGCAATCTTTCGGGTTAAAAACCAACGATTTGGGCGGTTATGCGGGCGAGATAGAATACGGCTCGGGCGAAGAGGTAATAGGTATTTTGGCGCACGCCGATGTGGTCCCTCTTGGCGAGGGCTGGACGCGCGCTCAAGGCGAGGTTTTTGAAAACCGAATATACGGGCGCGGGACAGTGGACGACAAAGGTCCTATCGTCGCCGTATTATACGCTCTCAAACAAATCAAAGACGAGGGTATAAAACTCAACAAGACATTAAGGCTTATAATAGGCTGCGACGAAGAAAGCGGATGCGAGTGTATGAAATATTACCAAAAGCTAGGCAGAATGCCCGAAACAGGCTTTTCGCCGGACGCCGATTTTCCGCTTATTATATGCGAAAAGACTATCTTTCATGTTAAGGCATTTTTGCCTTTGGATAATTTTTGGCAAAATAATATCTTAGAGTTAAAAGGCGGTTTGCGACCCAATATGGTGCCCGCTCAAGCCCAAATCAAAATAAAAAAATCCGCCTTGCCGCCTTATTACAGCGAACTTGTCCAAAAATATCAAGCAAAGACTTCGGAAGACGATGAGACCATTACCTTAAAATTTTCGGGCGTTTCGGCGCACGGTAGCACGCCCCGCGAGGGAAAAAACGCCATATGGAAAGTTTTTGGGTTTTTAGTTGACGCGGGTGCTTGGGGCGTTACCAAATCTATCAAACATTATCTTCTCAATGAAAACGCCTGCAAAAATATGGGTATCTATATTGACGACGGTCAAAGAAGCGGCGATCAGACTCTTAATGTGGGAACGGCGAATTATAATAAAGACTATAATACTTTAGAATTAACTTTGGACTTTAGATGCCCTATTCCGCAAAAACCCCAGAATATACTCAACCGCCTAAACGACTTATTCAAAGGCGCGAGGTTTGAGGTCAGCCATCATCAGCCCTATCTTTACGCCGACCCCGAGAGTTTTTTGGTCAAAACGCTTTTAGCCTCGTATGAAAAGGTTATGGGAACAATGGGCGCCAAAGGCATAATAACAGGCGGCGGGACTTACGCAAGATACTTGCGAAGCGGCGTGGCTTTTGGCCCGACTTTTGAGGGCGAAAACCCGCGCATACACAACGCCGACGAGTCAATCTCAATAGACAGCCTCAAAAAATTGATTGAGATATATAAAGAGGCGATGATTAACCTAGCCAAATAAAAATAGCGGTTATAACCGCTATTTTTTTTAATCCTTACAGTTAATTCTTATCGCGACATTAGCGCAAGTCGAATAATCTATATCTTCAATATCTATCTCACAAGAGTCATCGGGAATCCCTATGGGAACATCCAATATTCTAGTGCACCCCAAACGGTCAAGCTCAAAATAGACGGGCTCGCCGCATAAATAGCCATACGGCGCGGCATATTGAATCAGCTTGTATTTTCCCATAGGCAAGCCTTCAATAACGCACACGCCCCCGCATCCTGTTTGAGCTTGCGCGACAAATCGGTCTTGGTCTGTCAAAATCAAAAATTTAGCTTTAGCGTTCATACTATATATTGTATTAACAAACACCGCCTTTAGTTACCAAAAAAAACGGGCTTTTATAATTTTTTTAAAAGCCCGTTTTTATTATTATTTTTAGCTTAAACTTTTTCTTCAGGCAACACATTCCTATACATCTTCATGCCTGTTCCCGCGGGTATCAGCTTGCCGATTATTACATTCTCTTTTAGACCAATCAGCGGGTCAACCTTTTTCTTAATCGCGGCGTCGGTAAGCACTCTGGCTGTTTCTTGGAAGGACGCCGCCGACAAGAACGAATCGGTAGCAAGCGCCGCTTTGGTAACGCCTAGTAGCACTCTTTTAGCGCTTGCGGGCTCGCCGCCTTCAATAAGCGCTTTTCTGTTGGCCTCCTCAAAAGCAAATATATCCACAAGTTCGCCCGGGATAAACTCGGTGCTTCCCGATGTTTCTATGCGCACCTTTCTGAGCATTTGCCTTATGATTATTTCTATGTGTTTGTCGTTTATCTCAACGCCCTGCAATCTATAAACGGACTGGACTTCGTTAAGCAAATATTCTTGAACGCCTTTAACGCCTTTGGTCCTTAACAAAGTATTGGGATTGATAGAGCCTTCGGTTATAGGGTCGCCAGGCTGAATCGTTCCGCCCTTTTCGGCGCAGTCTATAATCTCTTGTCTTATCTTAGCGTCATAGGGTATTTCATACGCCGCTTGCTCGCCCTCGGGCGACTTGACTATAACTTCGGTCTTGTTTTCGCTCTTTACAATTGTTACCTTGCCGCCTATCTCGGACATGACAGCGGCGCCTTTGGGCGTGCGGGCTTCAAACAATTCCTCGACACGCGGCAAACCTTGCGTTATGTCGTCCGCGCTCGCTACGCCGCCCGTATGGAATGTTCTCATAGTAAGCTGAGTGCCAGGCTCGCCTATGCTTTGCGCCGCTATGATACCCACTGACTCGCCTATCTTGACCTTTTCGCTGCCCGCCATGTCTTTACCGTAACACTTAGCGCATACGCCTATCTTAGAACGGCAAGTTAGCACCGTTCTTACATTAACTTCTTTGATGTCGGCTTCTATTATCTTATCGGCTATCTCCTCGCTTATAAGCTCGCCGGCGCCGATAATTACTTTGCCGTCTTTAGGGTTTTTGATAGCTTCTAGGGTAAATCTGCCCACTATCCTGTCTTTTAGAGTTTCAATGCCCTCAATTTCTTTTATCGCCATTCCTTTAGGTTTTTCGCCCAAAGTAGCAAAGCAGTCGTCTTCTCTGACTATGACATCTTGAGAGACATCAACTAATCTTCTAGTCAAATATCCTGAGTCCGCGGTCTTTAACGCCGTATCCGCAAGACCTTTCCTGCCGCCGTGAGAGGATATAAAGTATTCCAAAACCGAAAGCCCTTCTCTAAAGCTGCTTCTTACGGGCGTTTCTATAATCTTGCCGTTGGGGTTGGTCATAAGACCTCTCATCCCGCAAAGCTGTCTTATCTGGTTCTTATTGCCGCGCGCGCCTGAATTAGCCATCATAAAGATTGAGTTAAACTCGTCAAGGCCTTTCATTAGTTCGTCGGTCACTTTGGTAGTGGTCGCGTTCCAAATATCTATAATCTGTTTGGACTTTTCTTCGGCGGTGATTATGCCGCGGTCATAGTCTTTTTCTTTTTTGATAACGGCTTCCTCCGCTTCGGCGATTAGCTCTTTTTTCTTTTCGGGAATATGCATATCAAATATGCTCGCCGTAATAGCGCCGATAGTAGAAAACCTAAAGCCCAAATCTTTTATTTTGTCCAAAACCTTAGCGGTCTGAGTCGCGCCTTTTAGCTTGAAGGTGCGATATACTATCTCTTGCAGTCCTTTTTTGGTAACCAAGAAGTTTATCTCAAGCTCAAAAAGACTGTCAATGCTGTCGCGCTTTACAAAGCCCAAATCCTGAGGTATGGCGTTGTTAAATATAATTCGTCCTACCGTGGTCTCTATCATGCGCGAGAGTTTTTTGCCGTCTATTTCTTTATGGATTCTTACATGGATTCTGGCTTGTAATTCTATCTGTTTGGTCTCATAAGCCATTACCGCCTCGTCGGGGTCCATAAAGTAACGGCCTTCGCCTTTGGCTCCCTCTTTTATGATGGTTAAGTAATAACAGCCTATGACCATATCCTGCGTGGGCGTCATAACGGGCTTGCCGTCCGACAGCTTCAGGATATTATTGGTAGAAAGCATCAAGAATCTGGCTTCTGCTTGGGCTTCTAGCGAAAGCGGGACATGGACAGCCATTTGGTCGCCATCAAAGTCCGCGTTAAATGCCGCGCACACAAGCGGGTGCAGCTTGATAGCTCTTCCTTCTACCAATACCGGCTCAAACGCTTGAATGCCCAGTCTATGAAGCGTGGGCGCGCGGTTTAGCAACACGGGATGGTCCTTGATTACCTCTTCCAAAACATCCCATACTTCGCTTCGGGCTCGCTCAACCGTGCGCTTGGCGGTTTTAATGTTGTAATTGGCGTGTTTGTCAACCAATTTTTTCATTACAAAAGGCTTAAATAATTCAAGCGCCATTTCTTTGGGCAAACCGCATTGATAAATTTTCAACTCGGGTCCTACCACGATAACGGAACGACCGCTGTAGTCAACGCGCTTGCCCAGCAAGTTTTGTCTAAACCTACCTTGCTTGCCCCTAAGCATACTGCTTAGCGATTTTAGATCGCGGTTGCCCGGACCCGTTACCGCCTTGCCGCGCCTGCCGTTGTCTATCAAAGCGTCGACCGCTTCTTGAAGCATACGCTTTTCGTTGCGGACTATTATATCGGGAGCGCCTAGCTCTTTTAGTTTTTTGAGCCTATTATTGCGGTTGATAACTCGGCGGTATAGATCGTTTAAGTCGCTTGTGGCAAACCGTCCGCCGTCTAACTGCACCATAGGTCTTATCTCTGGCGGGATTACGGGCAGCACATCCATAATCATCCAAGTTGGGTTGCTGCCGCTTTTGATAAAGGCGTTGACGATTTCTAACCGTCTTATCGCTCTTTTCTTTTTTTGCCCGGGCGCGCTTTTTATGGTCTCTTTGATCTCGGCTAATTCTTTTTCCAAATCTATCTTAGCCAAAAGCTCTTTTATGGCTTCGGCGCCCATGCCGACTTTAAACGACTTAGGGCCAAACAACTCATAAGCGTCGTTTTTTTCTTTTTCGGATAAGATTTGTTTATATACCAAATTAGTCTCGCCCGGGTCTATTACCACATAGCTGACAAAATACAACACTTGCTCAAGCGCCTTAGGCGACATGTCAAGCAACAAGCCCATTCTAGAGGGCACGCCTCTAAAATACCAAATATGCGAAACGGGAGCCGCCAATTCTATATGTCCCATACGCTCGCGTCTTACTTTGGACTTGGTTACTTCTACTCCGCACTTGTCGCAAATAACGCCTTTATACTTGATGCGCTTATATTTTCCGCAATGGCATTCCCAGTCCTTAGTGGGACCAAAAATCTTTTCGCAAAACAATCCGTCTCTTTCGGGTTTTTGGGTTCGGTAGTTGATGGTCTCGGGCTTGGTTACCTCGCCAAAAGACCATTCTCTTATCTTTTCGGGACCTGCCAGGCTTATTTGTATTGAATCCAAATTATTTAGTTCAAACATTATTCATCACCCTCTTTTTCATCTTGCTCAATTATCTCGTCGTGTTCGTCAAACATATCCAATTCATCGTCTTCGTCTAATATCTCCAGCTCGGCGTTGTCTTGGTCTTTGGGCGTCTCTTCGGGAGCGTTAAGGAAATCAAAGTCATCGTCTTCCTCAAACAATACGCTTATATCCTGTTCTTCCATAACCTCTTCCTCGACATCTGCAAGCTCGTCCAAAGACAAGCCCAAATCGCCCTCTTCCAGACTTAAGCTCATATCTTCGTATGTCTTCAAATGGTCAAAGTCCATATCAAGCAAGTCTCTATCGTCTTCCAGAATTTCTCTTATGCCGATTTCTTCTTTGTCCTCAGTCAATACTTTGACATCCAAAGCCAAAGACTGTAGTTCTTTTATCAAAACTTTGAAAGACTCGGGCACGCCGGGTTCGGGTATGGCGTTGCCTTTGACAATCGCCTCATACGCTTTTACGCGGCCTATCACATCGTCGGATTTTATGGTCATTATCTCTTGAAGTATATTAGCCGCGCCATACGCGTAAAGCGCCCAAACTTCCATTTCGCCAAATCTTTGTCCGCCGAACTGCGCTTTTCCGCCTAAGGGCTGCTGAGTAACCAGCGAGTATGGTCCTGTGCTTCTAGCGTGAATCTTATCGTCAACCAAATGCACGAGCTTGAGCATATACATATAACCTACGGTAACTCTGTTTTCAAAAGGCTCGCCCGTGCGTCCGTCAAACAGCTCTATCTTGCCGTCAACTGTCCCATCAGGCGCTACGATATTGTTTTCTCTTAACAAAGCTTCTATATCTTTTTCGCTCGCGCCGTCAAATACGGGCGAGGCTATATGCCAACCTAGATACTTAGCCACCAAACCAAGATGGACTTCTAATATCTGACCGATATTCATACGGCTGGGCACGCCTAGAGGGTTGAGAACAATTTGAATAGGCGTTCCGTCCGCCATAAACGGCATGTCTTCTTTGGGCAGTATTCGGGAAATAACGCCCTTGTTGCCGTGTCGTCCCGCCATCTTATCGCCGACAGAAATCTTTCTTTTTTGGGCTACATATACTCTTACCAGCTTATGCACGCCGGGGTTAAGCTCGTCTTTGTTAGCGCGCGTAAACACTTTTACATCTACTACGATACCGCCTTCGCCGTGGGGCACTCTTAAAGAAGTGTCTCTCACATCGCGGGCCTTTTCGCCAAAAATCGCCCTTAATAATCTTTCTTCGGGCGTGGGGTCGGTCTCTCCCTTAGGGGTTACTTTGCCCACTAAAATATCGCCCGATCTTACCTCGGCGCCCACGCGGATAACGCCGTCTTCGTCCAAATCTTTCAAGACATCTTCGCCCACATTGGGGATGTCGCGGGTAATCTCCTCGGGACCTAGCTTTGTGTCCCGAGCTTCCAATTCGTATTCTTCAATATGAATAGATGTAAATATATCGTCTTCAACTAATTCTTCGCTGATTAATATAGCGTCCTCAAAATTGTAGCCGCCCCACGACATAAACGCCACTCGGACGTTTTTGCCAAGGGCAAGCTCGGTATTATCGGTAGAAGGCCCGTCCGCCAAAACGCTGCCCGCCGTTATTTTATCGCCCTTATGAACAATGGGTTTTTGGTTAACGCAGGTGCCTTGGTTGGACCTTTCAAACTTTTTAAGTATATATACGTCTTTTTGCCCGTCGGGCGTTCTTACGATAATCTCATCCGCCGAAACATATTCCACGACGCCGTCTCTTTGGGCTATGAGCATAACGCCGCTGTCATAAGCGACTTTGTGTTCCATACCCGTGCCTATCAAAGGCGCTTCGGTTGTTATAAGCGGAACAGCCTGGCGCTGCATATTAGAGCCCATAAGCGCGCGGTTGGTGTCGTCGTTTTCCAAAAACGGAATAAGCGAAGTCGCGACCGAAACCAACTGACGAGGCGAGACATCCATAAACTCAATTTTGTTGCGGTCTATTTCGGCGATTTCGTCCATATATCTCGCCATAACGCGCGAGCGTGCGAACCATTGGTTTTGGTCCAATGGTTCGTTGGCTTGAGCGATTATATAATTATCCTCGTCATCCGCCGCCAGATAATGAATCTCGTCCGTTACCATTTTCTTTTTTTGGTCAACGCGTCTATAAGGCGATTCTATAAAACCGTATTCGTTAATTCTGGCGTAAGTGCTAAGAGAGCTGATAAGCCCGATATTCTGGCCTTCGGGCGTCTCTATAGGACATAAACGCCCATAGTGCGAATAATGCACGTCTCTAACATCAAAGCTTGCCCTTTCCCTGTTAAGACCGCCCGGTCCAAGCGCTGATAGCTTTCTCTTGTGCGTAAGCTCGGCTATGGGATTGGATTGATCCATAAATTGAGATAATTGCGACGAGCCGAAAAACTCTTTGATCGCGCTGCTTACCGGTCTGATATTAATCAAAGACTGCGGGGTAATCTCTTTGTTGTCTTGAGTCTGCATACGCTCGCGGATAACTCTTTCTAGCCTCGCGATGCCTATGCGGAATTGGTTTTGTAGCAATTCGCCCACTGAGCGCACGCGGCGGTTGCCCAAATGGTCAATATTATCAACTCCGCCTATATCGTGATGCAAGCCGATAGTGTAGTTGATAGTCGCGATTATATCGTCCAATAGGATATGTTTAGGACATAATCTATCCGCGTTTTCTTGAATAACTTGAAGTTTTTCTTTTTTGGTTTTGATGCCTTTGGTCAGCGCTACAAGCGTGGGGTAATGGACTTTTTCTAAAATGCCCAATTCTTTGGGGTCGCATTGTATATACGCCTCTAGGTCAATAAAATTATTGCCTATTACGGTAAATACTTTGTTATCCTCCACCAAAACGCTTACTTCGTTGATACCAGAGTTTTGAATCTCTATGGCCTTTTCTTTGGTTATCACTTCGCCCTGAACAGCCAAAACTTTGCCGTCGGGAGTTTTGACATCAGCGGCGGCAACGCGGTCTTTAATCCTTTGGAATAAATCTAATTTTTTATTAAATTTGTATCTTCCCACGCGGGACAAATCATACCGCTTAGGGTCGTAAAGCAGATTAAAGAGATAAATCCTAACGCTTTCGGCTATGACATTGTCGCCTTGACGCAACTTTTTGTTAAGCTCAAGCAACGCCTCGTCCGAAGTCAAGACGCTTGTGTCTTTTTTGGACGAGTCTTTTTTGCAGGTGTTATCTATAATAGGCTCGTTGTGAAACACTTCCAGGATTTGTTCGGATGTGCCATAGCCCTCAAAGAAATATCTATATCCGCTTCTTAAGAACAGTTGTTCTAACTGTTCTTTGTCGTTAACGCCTCTGAAGAAGTCTTTTGAGCCGACTTTTTCATACAACTCAAACAATTGATCCTGAGTGATGCTAAGCGATTTTAACAACACTGTGGCGGGGACTTTTCGAGTGCGGTCCACATGCACCCACAAAACGCCGTTGCCGTCTTCCTCAAACTCCAGCCAAGCGCCTCTTGTGGGGATAATGGTCGTGTTATAAATATCATTGCCTGACTTGTCTTTGCTGCGGGCGCAATAAACGCCGGGGCTGCGCACAAGCTGGCTTACGACTACTCTTTCGGCGCCATTAATAACAAACGAGCCCGAAGGAGTCATTATAGGAAAATCCCCCATAAAAACTTCCTGATCGATTATCTCATCGGTTTCTCTGTTGATTAGGCGAACTTTGACTTTTAAGGGACAAGCGAAAGTGGCGTCGCGGTCCTTGCATTCCTTTACGGTATATTTAGGCTCGCCTTCCAAAGAATAATCCAAAAAGTGTAACTCAATCTTACCGGAAAAATCTATTATGGGAGAATAGTCAGCCAAAACTTCCCGTATTCCGCTTTCCAGAAAATTCTTATAAGATTTTTTCTGGACTTCAATCAAATATGGTATCTCAAGGACATCTTTGATTTTGGAAAAGCTATAGCGTTCCCTGTTGCCAAATTTGACTTTTTTTACAGGAATTTTAACTTGCTCAGACATCAACTATCTCCTTTATATGTAGAAAAATTTTTTTGCCAAAAACTATTGATATTTTGTAATATTTATAATATAATATGGGTAATATCTAACTACTTGAATAGTGCTTTGGTTGTTTTTTGATTGAAAAAATGCGCAAATAGCACAAAACTGGATAGTAACGCATTCTATTATAATACCATAGCAAGTCTAGGGCTGTCAAGAATTAGCATGCCCTTTTTTAATATGTTTTAAAATTTTTTGAGAATTTTTGTTGTTTTTGGAATATTTTTCATTTAGCTGGTTTTGTCTTTTCGTTCTGTAATTGAACAAACTAATTATAAATGATATAATGTTTTCCTAAATAATAATTATTTGGATTAATACTAATGAAAAAAAGTCAATTAGAAACTTTTTTCTCTTTGTCTTTCGAGAAAAAATATGACGACTTGATAAAAGAAAAATCGGAAAACTGCAAAGAAAGGGCTTTTGAAAATTGGGGGCTGGAAACTGTTAATATCTCTATGGACGCTTTGAGAGTCTTTTTATCTCCCTTTTGCCGCGAGCTTGGGGATGCGGGTCTTAAGATTAAGCTTGCCAAAAACAACAAGCTTATGTCCAGCAACCATCAAGCGACGGTTATTTTGCTAGCTAGCTATGAATTATTTTTTTATAGGCTTACATATTCTCTGATTTCGCCCATAAAAAGCGAGATTTCGGCGATATTTTCTTACAGCGATATAACCACTTTGATCTTAAGCGAGAGCGTGGCTAGATATTATCCTTTGGAAAATCCTCAAGAATCCGTTTACAGCCCCGAAAGAAAATGTAGCCTTTGCATAAAAGACGGCTCTAATTTTGATTTTTTTATTAATAACTCGCGACAATCATTTGATATGATACAGCAAATCAGAAAAAAGATTTTTGCCCAAAAGTCCGTTTAAAATAATACATCTTTGGTTTTTTTACCAATTAATTTGACTATTACTAACACGCGATATATAATTATTTATAAGATTAGCAAAATAATTATAAGGAGTTTTCGATATAATGTCCAAAATTTATTATCAAGCCGATTGCAATATCAATGTTTTGAAGGATAAAACAGTCGCCATAATCGGATACGGTTCGCAAGGACACGCGCACGCTCTTAATCTGCATGAGAGCGGAATTAAGGTAATTGTGGGTCTTTATGAGGGCTCTAAGTCGTGGCAAAAAGCCGAAGAACAAGGTCTTACCGTAATGACTACCGAAGACGCTTCTAAGGCGGCTGATGTCATTATGATTTTGGTAAACGACGAGCTTCAGGCTAGACTGTATAAACAAAACATTTTACCCAATCTAAAAAGCGGCAAAGCGCTCGCTTTCGCGCACGGGTTTAATATACATTATAACCAAATCATCCCGCCCGAAGATGTAGATGTATTTATGATAGCGCCTAAAGGCCCCGGGCATACGGTTCGAAGCGAGTTTGTGGAAGGCAAAGGCGTTCCTTGTTTGGTCGCCATTCATCAAGACGCGACTGGCAAGGCTTTGGATATCGCTTTGGCTTATGCGGCGGGCATAGGCGGCGCGCGCGCGGGCGTGTTGGAGACCACTTTTAAGGACGAAACCGAAACCGACCTTTTTGGCGAACAGGCTGTGCTTTGCGGCGGAGTGACCGCGCTTATGAAAGCGGGCTTTGAGGTGTTGGTGGAAGCGGGTTACGCGCCCGAAAACGCGTATTTTGAATGCGTTCACGAAATGAAACTTATAGTTGACCTTATCTATAAGGGCGGATTTTCTATGATGCGCCATTCTATCTCGGACACGGCTGAGTTTGGCGATTATGAGTCAGGCAAGAGAATTATCACAGAAGAGACCAAAAACGAGATGAGAAAAATCTTAAAAGAGGTGCAAGACGGAACTTTCGCGAGTAAGTGGATAGCCGAAAACGCCAATAATAGAGCGCATTTTAACGCTTGTCGCAGATTAGAAAAAGAACATATGCTGGAAGAAGTCGGCAAAAAACTTAGAAAGATGTATAGTTGGAGCAAAGAAGAATAATATTAAATGCGGATAAGATTTTTGGGGCTTATGCTTTTAATAAGGCATAAGCCTTTTTTAAATCGTCTGATGTTGCAATGAAAGGTTCTCTATCGGAGATGTTGCCTTGCCTTTGACCGCTAATAGTTTAAATTAATGCAGTTGGTATGTTTTAAAAAAGGCGAATTATTAATCAGTCTTTATTGGCAAAACCTTGACGTTAAAAAAACAAGCTGTTAAACTTGTCTTAAAATATCAGTTTGCTTTTTTTCTTAATACTCTTAAATCTCCTCGGACGAGACCATATCCCAATCATCGCCAAAGTCAATAGCAACACCTTTTATCAGGCGTTATCAAAACAATAGTTCATTTTCTACCGTCTTTTAACTCTACTTCGTGATATATAAAGACTAGCCATAACCCCTTATTCTATAAGTATTTTTCCAAAATTGTCAAAAAAAGTGCAGTCCAAACAATGCTTTTATCGTTTATTGGGGTTTAATCTATCTTAAAAAAGACATAAACTCGCGTTTATGTCTTGGTGTCTTCTTCTACTATATCTTCTTTTGATTTGGATTTTTTGCTGAAAATTTTAAATGTAAACACCTCGTTAAGTCCCTCAAAGGTTTCCGCCAGCGCTTCCCAATTTTTGTTGCGGTTTCTAAGCCACGCCGCTATCTTGCGCCCGTATATCGCGGCAAGCGCCACTACAATAAACAGCGCGACAAAAAATATAACCCAAACCCACCATGGTATGTTGCCACCGCCCATATACGACGAAACCGAAGTGCCCGGAATACGCGTCAAGCTCACAAGTATCAAAAATTGCTTAAACTTCATTTTGGTAAGTCCCGCGGCGTAACACACCGCGTCGCCTGGTATAAAAGGAATAATCATAAACAAAATAAAAAGCAAGGAGTTTTTGCCTTCTAGCTTTTTTTCAATCTTTTCCATAGTTTCTTGTTTGGCGATTTGATAGACAAGCGGTCGCCCAAACGCGCGCGATAACCCAAAAGCCGCCAAACTGCCCAAAATCGCGCCGATAAGCGTAAGCCCAATGCTTTCCCATGTGCCGTATAAATATCCGCCCGCGATAGCCACCACATTGTTGGGTATAACCGCCAAAATAACGGAAACAAAAACTATCCCGATATAGACATATTTGGACCAAACGCCAAATTCGGCTATATAAGCCTGAATCTTTTCTCTGCCGGCTTCGGCGTCAAAGAGATTTTTCCAGCCTATTTCTTTTAAAAAAAACACGCTCGCGGCAATAGACAAAGCCAAAATTATAACCAAAATTATTATGCTTATAATCTGATAAGCGCCAAACTTTTTTTGCGGATTTTGGGGCTCTTCCAAAACCCCGTCTTTTTCATTAGGTGTCATAATATTATCATTATATTATGTCGCTTGTTTTATAGCAATTAAAAAAAATAATTACAATCTAATTATTTTATACAAAAAAATAATACTTAAATTGCAACTACAAGTGCAACGGTTTGTATAATAAATTTGTTTTACAGTTCCCTTTACCCCGAGGGGTAAAGAGAAAATTTTTCTAATTCTTGAGCGAACACTTGTTCTGCTGATTTGTAG
>DUVY01000101.1 GCA_012840805.1 Clostridiales bacterium
ATCGAAACGGTTAATATCACCAATCTCGGCAACAAAGACAGCGGCAAGAGTAGGACCAATTCCTGTGATGGTGGTAAGAGCGGAATGGAATTTTTCAAGGGTTTGGGCAATGTAGGAATTAAGCTCTTCGACCTGACGCTCAAGCAGGCGGATTTGCTCAATGAACTGACGGATAGCGAAAGCGGAGCTGTCCGCAAAAAGGAAAGAGCCGAAGGTATTCTTGGCGTAAGACTGTATTTGTTCAGCCTTAGTAAGTCCAAACCTGCCGCGGCTGACGGTGGCGAGGAAGTCCGCGAGTTTGTCTGTGGGAAGGTCTGCTAATGATTCGGGTGTGGTATAAGCTTCTAACAGGCTTAGGGAGGTAACGCCGAAGGTGTCGGTAAAAAGTGAGGCATATTCGGGGAAAACCTTGTCAAGCAGGCAAATAACCTTGCGTTTAGCGTCAGAAATGCAGTCAACAAGGTAGAAACGCTGTCTGGTTAGCTCGCGAAGGGCAATGGTGTCGGGGTCGGAAAGGGTCGTTTGGGAATACCTGCCGAAGCGCAGAAGCTCGGCGATTATGAAGGAATCCCGCTTATCGTTTTTGACCTGACGGATATACAGACCTCTAAGCGCGTCTGACTGGACGGGGTTTATGACATGGACAGAACATCCGAGGTCAAGGAGTTTGCAGTAGAGATTAAGCCAGTAATGACCGGTAGCCTCCATGCCTAACTCAAAAGCCGAGAGGTCAGAGTCAAGTGAGGACAGAGAAGAGATAAGCTTTTCAAAGCCGTTACAGTCGTTGTTAAACTTAAAGGGTCTAACAAGAACAGTGCCGTCTGGTGAGATAACACAAGCCTCGTGAGAGCGTTTGGCAATGTCGATACCTACAAACATAAGAACCACCTCATAGGTAAAATATTTGACAGAGTGCCGCCACACTAATCGGGTCTTAACCTTGTGCGAGATAGGAAGAGAAGTGAGTGAACACAACCGACATCCAGCTAATTAAAGAAATCCCGAAGAGCAGAGGCTTCCACTCTAAATTGTGCGGACAGAGCCGCAAGGAGAAAAACGGAAAACCTCTGTCAACGAGAATATTATCTCATAGAGGCTATGGGATAACCAACAAATATTAACCATGTGGGGCAACCTTTTCTAAGAAAAGTTTTCCCCACACCCCTTCCAAAAGTCTGCGAAGGAAGGATAAATAAATATTAACTTTATTATACAAGGAGAAAGATTATGGCGATGAGTAAGGCGTCTATTACCTTTGGGCTTGTTTATATTCCGGTCAAGCTTGAGATTGCCGTAAGAAGCAATAATATCAGCTTTAATCAGCTTCACCGCAAGACTAAGGAAAGGATACGGTATAAAAAGTTTTGTCCAAGCTACAACGAGGAAGTAAGCCCCCAAGACATAGTCAAGGGCTATGAATATGAGCCCGATAAGTATGTCATTTTTGAGAACGAGGACTTTGAGAAAATCAAGTCCCCAAAAGACAAGTCTATAACCATAGAGGCTTTTGTGGATATCAAAGAAATTGACCCAATTTATTTTGCCAAGTCGTATTATGTTCACCCAGGCGGCGCCGAAAAGCCTTTTGAATTGTTAAGAGCAGCTATGCAGGAACAAAACAAGGCGGCGATCGCTCGAACGGTTATGTCCCACAAGCAAAATCTTGTTTCTTTGAGAATCAAAGACAATGTTATGATAATGAACATTATGTATTTTCACGAAGAAATCACCGCTCCGCCCGCTTATAATTCCTCTATCAAAATCAATAAAAATGAGCTAGAGCTTGCCAAACAATTAATAGCAAGTATGAGTTCCAAATTTATACCTCAAGACTATATAGACGAATACCGCGCTAAACTACAAGCCGCTATCGAGATGAAAATACGCGGCAAAGAAATTATCGCCGCGCAAGAAGGCGTTCCTAATCTGGCGGTTGACTTAGTGGCGGCATTGAAACAAAGCATAAAAGATAAAGGCGCGACCGCGACTAAGCATTGACTTTGAACAAAAACATCTCAAAATGATTATTTTTAGGAAGGATTTTTTAAAAGTTAAGAAGCGCTGGGCTTTAGAAGTATTTAGGCAAAGAATTTTTTTATGATGAGAATTGTTCGCGATGAAAATTATTTGGGGCGATGAATTATTGAAAACTGCTTTGATTAAAGAGCGTTTTAATTGTTTAGGCGCTTAAAGATTAGGTAAAATTTGGGAATTTTTTGTTATATATATTTGACCATTTAATACATATTTATATTTGGAAATAAAACGCAAATAATGTATAATTCATAATGATTGATTTTTAAACAAAGGAAAGAAAATGATGGATTGGACTTTTATTGTAGCTGTTTCATTATTTGCAGTCACTTATGTCTGTTTGTTAATTTTTCCCAAGATTAGAGCATACATAGCGTTAGGGTCGGCCGCGCTTTTTGTTATTATAGGGATATTGCCTATTGGCAAAGTCTTTGGCGCGGTGGATTGGAATGTTTTGATGATGATAGGCGGCACTATGGGCATAGTGGCGTTGTTTATAGAATCCAAAATGCCCGCGCTTATGGCCGATATGATTATCAAGAAAACCCCAAACTTAAGATGGGCTATAATCGCGCTTTCGTTGTTTTCTACGCTTGTATCGGCTTTTGTGGATAATGTGGCAACCGTGCTGATGCTAGCCCCTATCGCTCTTAGCATCTGTCAAAAACTTAATGTTTCGCCCGTTAAAAGTTTGATTGCTATCGCTATCGCGTCCAACTTACAAGGAGCGGCTACGCTTGTGGGCGACACAACTTCTATAATGATGGCTGGAGCGGCAGGAATGAACTTTATGGACTTTTTTGTCTATAAAGGCAAGATAAGTATGTTTTTTGTGGTGCAGGCTGGCGCGCTTGTGGCGACTTTTATTTTGTGGCTATTGTTAAGGGAAGAAAAGCAACCTCTAAAATTAGAAAGCGATACCAAAGTAACCAATTATTTTCCTACGGTTTTGCTCTTGTCAATGATAGCGCTTTTGATCGCGGCGTCGTTTATACCCGAACAATATAAATTAGACATCACAAACGGTCTTATCTGCGTGGGGCTTTTGGTCATAGGGCTTGTAGTGGAGCTTGCAAGAAGAAAGAATTTAGGAGTATTAAAAGACACTGTCAAAGAAATAGATTACTTTACATTACTATTGTTAACGGGCTTGTTTATAGTAATCGCCGGACTAAAAGAAGCAGGCGTCATTGACGCGCTTAGCAAGCTGCTGGTCAAAGCGGGCGGGGGCAATCTTTTCTTGATTTTTACTATTATTGTATGGGCGTCTGTGCTAATTTCTATGTTTGTGGATAATATCCCTTATACCGCGACTATGCTGCCCGTTGTGGCGTCTATCGCCTCGCTTATGAGTATAGACCCTACCATTTTGTATTTTGGTCTTTTGTGCGGCGCGACTTTGGGCGGAAACTTGACGCCCATCGGCGCTTCGGCCAATATTGCGGCATTGGGCATCTTAAG
>DUVY01000166.1 GCA_012840805.1 Clostridiales bacterium
CGAACGCAGTCTTGCCACCGTCATAAAACGACAACAAAGAGCACGTGGTGGTCGCTAGCTAATTATTGGTGTGATCGGCACCGCTTCTCACCCGCGCGATCTTTTGTGCCAATTGCGGTTCAATTCTCTCCACTAATCGCTCGGTCTCATAAAGCTCTTCTTCCAAACGCTCGACTCTTCGCTGTAAGGAGCGAATTTGTAGCTCAAGCCTTTCTTCCAAGTCGATTAAGAGGTTAGCTAATGACATTTATCTCACCACCTTTCTAGGCAGTCTCTTTAGTGGCGGAGGTTTCGTATTAACAGGAACTTCCAACGTTTCAGCGAACTCCCTCACGAGAAGGGAGGTGAGTTCGTGACTTCGGTAAAAGAACTAGTCCTTGGGTGGTATGGAACTCTGGCAAACGCCGAAGGGTACTACCTCAAACTAGTAACCGCGTATGGGATTATCCAAGGGCAACCTGAGGATGAAACGCTGAATGTGATTGCTAAAACACTCTCAAAGGTTGACTCTGAACAGCCGAAAACAATCAATGGTTTCAGCATAATCGCTTTGAAGGATGCCGAAATCATCCAGTATGGAAACCCAAATGTGGTTATGAAGATACCTTCAATCACTGTCTTTCCGGACCAGGTCATTGCCGTGTATGTGGGCGGCAAGGAGACCTTGGAGCGATTGGAGGTCCGCTGATTTAGGGTTAACGGACTGAACGTTGATCACGATATCCCTTGGCCGTTCTTCAAGTTGCGCCTTGAGGGCGGCCACTTCTTTTTCTAGTTGTTGCACTCGCTGTTCCAAGTACATTTAAAATTCACTCCCCTCTAAGCCGAGTCGCGAGTCGCGGAGGTTTCGTTGTCGAGAGCGAACAGATCATCTAGTGTCACACCTAGAGCCTTGGCAAGTTTTATTCCGAGATCCATTGAGCAACCCCCACCTGCCTCTATTTTGGAAATCATACTTCTGTCTACACCTACGATCTTGGCGAGTCGCTCCTGAGTCCAGCCCAAATCCTTGCGTCTTTTTTTGAGACGTATGTTCACATTATCACCTCCATGCGTGACGTCTTGTCACTATTATAGGTGAAAATTGTTCACATGTCAACACATTATGAGCTATTTTTTCACATTTATTGATAAAAAAAGTGCCTCATAGTAGAATGAGGACAGGGGAGTGTGAATTATGGTCACAATCGGCGAACGAATTCGTGAGTTGAGAAAAGCTAACAAATGGACTCAACAAGAACTTGCTGAAAAACTAGGGCTTGATAGAACCACTATATCTAAATGGGAACGCCAAGGTGGGTCGGAGCCCGATAATCTAACCATTACTAAGTTAGCGGACATATTTGATGTATCAACTGACTACTTGCTCGGGAAGAGTGACTTCCGCAGACCGCTTCCTCAAACCGTCGCCCCCTACTTACCCGAGGGCTTTGACAAGTTGTCACCCGAGGCCAGAAAGGAGGTTATGGACTTTATCGAGTATGTAAGGGTCAAGTACGCGAAAAAGGATGGTGATGACAAGAAGTGATCCCAACCCACTTTCTATTCCAGTTAGCAGAGTACGAAGGGATCGC
>DUVY01000102.1 GCA_012840805.1 Clostridiales bacterium
CCCACATTCGGAAATCTATGGATCAACGCTCATTTGCAGCTACCCATAGCTTATCGCAGCTTATCGCGTCCTTCTTCGGCGTCTGATGCCTAGGCATCCACCATATGCTCTTCGTAGCTTAATCTTCTTACTCTTATTCTTGCCTTGTTAATTAGACTCCAAGCTCTTCGTATCTTTATTAAAAATACGTATTACTTCGCGCTAATATTTACTCTTCTATGCAGTTGTCAATGTGCGAATTGTTGGCTTAACAAACAAACGCTGTCTTTACGACAGCTTGATAATAATATCATAATTTATATATATATGTCAAGAGTTTGCCAAAAACATTTTGAAATTTTTTGGAAATTAAAAGCTTAAATGAAACGGCGATTAAATTTTTTGTCCATAATTTTTTTGACTAATCTATGCCTTTTTATTTAAACCGCTTGACAATGTTTAAAGCTTTTTGTTAGAATTCTAACAAAATATCTAAAAAAATTTTTATAATGAACGCGCTTTTTCATCAATTAAAAAAAATCAATGGTTTGATGTTTCATTATCTAAACAATACCTGTATCAAGCACGGCTTAACCGCCAAACAATTTTTGCTACTTAGGTTTTTTTATCTAAATCAGGACGATAAAGAGCTTTTTCAAGCCAAGATACAAAAAGATTTTCACGTAAGGCGCTCTACGGTTACCAGCATCTTACAAACGCTTGAAAAAAAAGGCTTTATCATCAGAAAAACCGACGAGGGCGACCAAAGAAAAAAAGTCGTGATAATGACCGAGCAAGCCAAAGACATAATCAAGCGCATAGACCTAGAAACCCAAAAAAACGATAATATATTGCTGTCCGCACTTACAAAAGACGAATATAATACTTTGGTTGGGCTTCTTAACAAATTATGCGACAATTTGGTTAAAAGCGTTAAATATATTATATAATAATGCCAATATAATAATGCCAATATAAATTTTAAAGGATGCTGTATGTTTAAACTCGCGAAATATTTTAAAAATTACGCCAAGATAGCGCTTACAACTCCATTGTTTGTTATAGGCGAAGCTTTGTTAGAAGTTTCTATACCCTTTCTTATGGCTAAAATAATAGATGTTGGCGTTGCCAATAAAGATATTAATTATATACTTTTAACCGGGCTTTTGATGATAGGCATGGCGTTTCTGTCGCTGGTATGCGGCGCTATCGCGGGTAAATTTGGCGCGTGGGCGGCTACGGGCTTGGCCAAAAACATAAGGCAAAATATGTATTACAAAATTCAAGATTACGCGTTTTCCAATATAGACAAATTTTCCACCGCGTCATTGATTACAAGGCTTACTACCGATGTCAATATAGCGCAAGACACTGTGCAGATGTCTTTGAGGGCTTTGATAAGGGCTCCCATAATGCTGATAGCGGCAACCTCAATGGCTTTTAATATTAATTCAAGACTGACTTTGGTGTTTTTGTGCGCCATCCCGTTTTTGGGCATAGCTTTGTTTACTTTAATTTTTATAGCTTTTCCTAAGTTTTTGGCTTTGTTCAAAAAATACGACAAGCTAAACTCTGTCGTGCAAGAAAACCTTATCGCGATAAGAACGGTAAAATCCTTTGTAAGAGAAGATTATGAAATCAAAAAATTTCAAGACGCGTCTTCGGATATAATGAATTATGCCAAGAAAGCCGAGAAAATAGTCATTTTAAATATGCCCATAATGCAGTTTACCGTATTTGGCTGTATTTTGGCTATATCTTGGTTTGGCGGCAATCAGATAATTCAAGGGCGAATGACAACGGGTCAATTGACGAGCTTTTTGAGTTATATAATGCAAATCCTGATGAGCTTGATGATAATATCAATGTTGTTTGTCAATATCATTATGACAAGAGCTGCCGCCAATAGAATATTGGAAGTCATAGATGAAACGCCTGATATTACTCCGCCCAAAAATCCCGTGACCGAGGTAGCGGACGGCTCAATAGAGTTTGAAAATGTCAGCTTTAGTTATAAAAAGAATGACAATTATGTGCTTAGCAATATCAATTTAAAAATAGAACACGGTCAGACAATAGGTCTAATCGGCGGAACGGGCTCGTCCAAATCCTCGCTTGTTCAATTAATACCTAGGCTTTATGATGTCACAAAAGGGCGCGTGCTGGTGGGCGGCGTGGATGTAAGAGATTATGACATAAAAACATTGAGAGATAGCGTGGGCATTGTGCTCCAAAAAAATGTGCTGTTTTCTGGCACGATTGAGGAAAATTTGCGCTGGGGAAGCAAAGACGCCACTATGGACGAGATTGTCCGCGCGTGCAAAATAGCCCAAGCGCATGATTTTATTACAAGCTTTTCCGACGGCTATCAGACATATTTGGATCAAGGCGGCGTCAACCTCTCGGGCGGGCAAAGACAGAGATTATGCATCGCGAGAGCGATTTTGAAAAATCCCAAAGTGCTTATATTTGACGATTCCACAAGCGCGGTGGATACCAATACGGACGCGCTTATAAGAAAAGCGCTAAAAACCGAGCTAAAAGACATGACCAAGATAATAATCGCCCAAAGAGTAGCCTCGATTGAGGACGCCGACAAAATTATTATATTGGACGAAGGTCAAATCGCGGGCTTAGGAACGCACGACGAGCTTATAAAGACCAACGATATTTATAAAGATGTTTATTTTTCTCAAAAAAATATGGGAGAGCAAAATGAGTAAAAGCAAACAAATCGGCGCGGGAAAACCACCCAAGCATATATATAAAGGCGTAAAGCCCAAGAATATAAAAAAGACTTTGATTAGGCTGTTTGGATATCTCAAAGAATACAAACTTCAGCTAATCATAGTGGCAATATGTATTTTGTTGAACTCGGGAACGGGCATCGCCCTAAACGGCTTTGTGAAACCGCTGATTGATAAATATATCCTACCTCTTGTGGGCGTCCAAAACCCTGATTTGAGCGGATTTTTGACGGTGATTTTGGCTATGTGCGGGGTGGCGCTGATAGGGCTTTTGGCGGGATATATATATAACCGCCTTATGATTAATATCACGCAAGGCACGCTAAAGACTGTGCGCGACCAGATGTATAAACATATGCAAAAGTTGCCTATCAAGTATTTTGACAATACCACTCACGGCAACCTAATGAGCAGATATACCAACGACGCCGAAGCGCTAAGACAGACGCTTTCGCAAAGCATTCCCAGCGTTATATCTTCTAGCATAACCGTTGTGGGCGTTTTTATAGTTATGCTGATATATAGTTGGATATTGACTTTGTTGGTGGTGGGAATGCTAGTTATTATGCTTTTGACCGTAAGGTTTTTTGGCGGAAGAAGCTCAAGGTTTTTTATAAGCCAGCAGCAAGCCATAGGACAATTAAACGGCTATGCCGAAGAAATGTTGCACGGTCAAAAGGTAGTCAAAGTCTTTTCTTACGAACAACAGGCAAAGCGCAAATTTGACGAAGTCAATCAAAATCTATACGAAAACGCCAATCGCGCGCACACTTACGCCAATATGCTGATGCCTATTATGGTTAACCTGAGTTATCTAAGCTACGCTTTGATAGCCGTTTTGGGCGGTTTTTTGATAGCTCGAACGCCGTTTTTGACGGTAGGGGCGCTTTCGTCGTTTTTGTTGTTGACCCGAAGTTTCACTATGCCCATAAACCAAATGTCCAACCAAATCAATTTTATCGTTATGTCAATCGCGGGCGCCGAAAGAATTTTTGAGGTTTTGGACGAGCCGATAGAGCAAGACCAAGGGACTGTGACTTTGGTAAAAGCCAAAAAGGACCAAAACGGGCAATTTCAAGAAACGACTGATGCCGACCCGCAGGGCGTTTGGTGCTGGAAAAAACCTAGCGGGGACGGCGCTGAATTCATAAAACTAAAAGGCGATGTTCGATTTAAAGATGTGAACTTCTCTTACGACGGCAAAAAGCTTGTCTTAAAAAATGTCAACCTTTACGCAAAGCCCGGTCAAAAGATAGCTTTTGTGGGCGCTACGGGCGCGGGCAAAACCACTATAACTAATTTGATAAACCGTTTCTATGACATACAGCAAGGCCAAATCACTTATGACGGCATAGACATAAAAGATATCAAAAAAAGCTCGTTAAGGCGGTCTTTGGGTATTGTTTTGCAAGATACCCATTTGTTTACGGGAACGGTAAGGGATAACATAAGATATGGCAAGCTTGACGCCACAGACGAAGAGATTGAAAAAGCCGCTAAGCTAGCCAACGCCGACTTTTTTATCAAACATCTGCCCGAAGGCTTTGATACGGTATTGACAGGAGACGGGGCGAACCTTTCGCAAGGTCAAAGACAGTTATTGTCAATAGCGCGCGCCGCGGTCGCCGACCCGCCCGTTCTTATTTTGGACGAGGCGACTAGCAGCGTGGACACCCGCACCGAAAAAATTATACAAGAAGGTATGGATAAGCTTATGGAAGGCAGGACTGTCTTTGTAATAGCGCACAGGCTGTCCACTATAAGAAACGCCCAAGCCATAATCGTCTTAGAGCAGGGCGAAATAATCGAGCGCGGCGACCACGAAGAATTAATAGACTATGGGGGCAAGTATTATCAATTATATACGGGCGCACTTGAACTTAGTTAATTTGGCAGTATATTTTTGTGACTTATACACATATAAAATCATATTATTATAGTGTATAATTATATTACGAAAAAGCCGCTGTATGTTAAATAAATTTTAACTTATGGCGGCTTATATAAAATAATGATATACTTATAAATTAAAAAATAGGGATGCTAATGATGCAATTTTTAATAGCTTTTGGACTTACTTTGTTTGCCGGGCTTGCCACCGGCATAGGCGGCGCTTTGGCGTTTTTCACAAAGAAAACAAACACTAAATTTTTGGCGGTTAGTTTGGGTTTTTCAGCCGGCGTTATGATTTATGTCTCAATGATAGAGATATTTTTCAAAGCAAAAAACGCTTTGACTTCGGCGCTGGGCGAGTTCGCGGGATATTGGGCTGTTTTGGGCGGTTTTTTTGGCGGTATTGTTTTGATCGCGGTTATTGACAAATTAATACCTCAAGCCAAAAACCCGCACGAGTTAAGAAAAGTTGAGGAAATGGAAGCGAGCTCTGCGCCTATTAACAAACAAAAACTCTTAAGAATGGGCTTGTTTACCGCGCTTGCCGTAACGATTCATAACTTTCCCGAAGGGCTCGCCACTTTTTTATCGGCGTATCAAGACCCAAAACTAGGCGTCGCAATCGCCCTAGCAATCGCTATACACAATATACCCGAAGGAATAGCCGTGTCCATACCCGTCTATTTCGCCACAGGCAATCGCAAAAAAGCGTTTTTGTATTCCGTGCTTTCAGGCGTATCCGAGCCCATAGGCGCCTTGATTGGCTTTGGGCTTTTGTTGCCGTTTATAAACGATGTGGTGTTTGGCGTGATTTTCGCCGCGGTCGCGGGGATTATGGTCTTTATATCTATTGATGAATTGTTGCCAAGCGCCCGAGAATACGGCGAGGCGCACTTGTCTGTCTATGGAATGGTAGCGGGAATGGCGATTATGGGAATAAGTTTGGTGTTGTTTACTTTGTAAAAAAACTTACCTAAAACTTGAGCGAAAAAAAGCCTTGATTTTTTATCAGGGCTTTACTTTTTCTAGTTCTATAATATCTTTTTGACCTTCTAGCTCCGTAATGCTTTTTTGAGTTCGCTTTATGGAGCGCCATTTTACATTGCCCAAAGCGACATAAACAGCGGGCAAAAAGAGCATCATATTGGCGGGGAAAGTAAAAGTATATAAAATTTTTCTAAGAGCGCTCGCTTTGATATGTTTCCATTCAAAAATCGTAACAGCCAACGCCATCAGCCATGCCGCCGCATAAACGCCTACAAATTGAATTCCTATAATCCATAGCGCTTGGGAAATGGTGATGCTCCATCCAAAGATGCCCATTATTAAAAAGGCTAAGGTGGAGATAATCGCCCAAGAAAAAGATATGATAGGAATAGGCAGCAATAAGAACAGCAAGTCATAAGAGGAAAAAGAGTTGCGCATGTTTTTTAGGTGCTTAAACAAGAATTTAGCACAGCATTGATATCCGCCTTTTACCCATCTCGCGCGCTGATTAATGGTGTCTTTTATGGTCATCGCCTGATCGTCATAAAAAACAGCGCTTTCGCAATACGCGATCTTATACCCTTCCAATACCTTGGCGTGAGAAAACTCAATATCCTCGGTCATTGAGGTGTAAGGCCAGCCGCCCTGTTTTTTTATAATCTCGGCGTCGGTATAAAAACCTGTTCCGGCTATATATGTGCTTGTGTTTATTTTGGCTCTAGCGTGATGAACAAACCGACACTGCTGTAAAAACATCAAGCCCGTGCCCGCGCTAAGCCAATTATCATAATTTTTGGGCGCGCGGTGGCTGTTGATTATCATCTCGCCGGCGTCAACCGCCTTGTTCATTTCGGTTATGTAGTTGCGCGCCAAAAGGTTGTCGGCGTCAAAATAAAAATAACCTTTATAGTTTTTGTCTTCGTATTGAGTGTTTATTATTTTTAATATAAAATCCAAAGCATAACACTTGCCCCGCTGATACGGGTTGCTTCTTTCAAATACTATAGCGCCCGCCTCTTGAGCCACTTTTGCCGTGTCGTCGTCGCAGTTATCGGCTACCACAAAGATATCTATAAGCTCGGAAGGATAATCTTGTTTTTTGATGCTGTCTATTAATTGAGCGATTACGCCTTCTTCGTTGCGCGCGCAAATTATGCAAGCGTATTTATAATTGGTTTTCGCATTAGGATATTTTTTGGGCGACAGTAGCCCAATAAACATATAAATAATATGTGGAAATCCCACCAAAACTATTGCCGCTGATATTGCTATTGAAATATAAAAAATTATATCTACCAAAGAAAAACACCTTTCAAAAAGTTTACCACAAACAAGACAAAATAACAATATTTATTTATTGGAATTTTGAAATTATTTGTGATAGGGCGTATTGTTAATAATACAAAAAGCTCTATATATTTGCTCCAACAATATAACGCGCATTAATCTATGCGGATATGTCATCTTGCCAAAACTGATAACCTTGTCCGCCGCTTGCTTGATTTGGTCGCTAAGCCCCAGCGACGAGCCTATAATAAAAGTTATATCGGGACTTAAACTAGACCTCAAAAAGCTGGCGAACTCTTCGCTTGTTAATTGCTCGCCTTGGGAATCTAGAGCGACGGCAACGCCTTTTAAATAAGGCTGAACGGACTTTGCCTCTTGTGTCAGCGCTTTTTCTATGAACGCGCTTGAATTATCGTATAATTTATATTCGGGCATTTGGATAATTTCTATTTTGGCGTATTTTTTGACTCTTTTTATATATTCTTGGGCGGCTTGGATGTAATAAGGCTCTTTTTGCTTGCCCACGCAGATAATCCTAATCATCAAAACAAACCCATATAAAATGTGAGTATCGTGACCAGCGTCATTAAAAATACCGATGTATACATTATCACTTTATCTTCTAGCTTAGGTTTATATAAAGGCGCGTTCCTTACAAAAAACGCCCCAAAAGGCGTTTGGTGGGGTAAAAGTATTTGACTGTTTTCTTGTTGGGCGTTTTGGTCTTTTTTTTGATAATGTTTGTCTTCGGCTTTTACGATAAAATATATCGCCGCTATAAAAAGCGCGGTAAAAACTACCCAAAGTACGACCGCGAGCAAAAAATGACTTTCCAAAAAGCTATCCAAATTACCGCCTATCCAGCCGTTATAAGACGCGTGTTCCAAATAAACAGCCACGCCGTTGTTCATAAAATGTATAATCATAGCCGGCAGGATTGACCTTGTCTTGATTGTGATAATGGCTAATACTATTCCGCCCGCAAAAGTATATAATGTCTGTCTTATATTGGCGTGCATAAGCCCAAACAATAGCGCCGAAATTATAATCGCGTATTTATCGCGCATGGTATCTCTAAGCCCGCGCAAGATTAATCCGCGGTTTAGAAACTCCTCGCAAACCCCGGGCAAGACCGCGCTGTTAAACAAAGCCAGCAAAAACAACCCTACGCCGCCTACGGCCTCAGGCGCGGACGAAGGAAAATTATATCCGAACATTAATAATATTATAGTGTTAATAAAGGATACGCCCGCGGTCATTATCAAAAACAATATCCCCAGAACAAACGAAAGCGGTATAAGATAAATTCTAGGCAATCTAAAGCCCATATCTAGAAAGCGCTTTTTTAGGCTTACGCCGCCTTCTAGATTTAATCTGTTTTTGTTATTAAGTCTTTGTTGAACCAGTAGCGCTATAAGCCCGCCGCCCGTTATAAAAATAATCTGGATTATAAAAGAACCCAAAAAATCAAATAACGCGTCAGGCAACCCGTCAAATACGCCCAATCCATACAAGACGCGCGTAATTATCAAACCCGCGCTGGCGACCAATATTCCTATTGACGCCAAATAATAGTTGTTTTTAAATAGCGTTTTTGAGCTTGTCGTGTTTTGAGAATTATTTATATTGTTTATCATGATAATATCCCTTGCGCCAAACTTAATATCCAAAATGCTAGGCATATTCCAAAAGCGAGTGTAAATAAAATGATAAAAGTTCTTCTATTCTTTTGTTCTTTGGCTATCGCGTAATTTTTGTATTCTTCTTCGGACATCGACATAGCGCCAAAAGCAGGCGGCGGCAAAATTATATCATAATTTATTCTGTATTGGTAATCTTTTTGGCGTTTTTTTATCGACTTAGCGAAAATGCCTTGCGCGATGTCTTTGTTGGCAAAGTCCACCGCCAAAAAAAACGCTACCAGTCCCAACAACGAAAAGATTACGCAGCCTAGATATATAAATATAGTATTATCAATAAAAGGGACGCTAATAATATTTTGCGGCAACAACTCAAAAATTATCGCCCATAAATTATTAAAAAAGTGCAATATTACCCCTGCCCAAATTGATTTGGTGGCTAAGACAATATAACCAAGAGCTATCCCTAATAAAAATTGATGAATTGTTTGCGCGGGCGACATATGCATCAGCGAAAAGGCGAGCGAGCTTAGAATTATTGCGAAATAGGGTCTAAACTTGGACGCAAGGCCTTGCAAAACAAGCCCTCTGAATATCAATTCCTCAAACAACGCGGGCATTAAGCAAACGCTTAACACAACCCCTATAACGCCCCAAGGCGAATCTAACATATTGCCAAAGCTGATATCGGGCATGGTATAGCCTACGCGCCTAAAAATATCGTCAGCCGCCGTAAGCAAAGGCAGGTTGCTAAAAATCAAAAACAAAGCCAAAACTGGAATAATAGCTATCACTGTTATTTTTGGCTTAGAGTTTATTCGCGTAGCGGAAAAAAGGTCTATGCGCCGCATTTCGCAAAAGATAAAAGCGAATAACAAAAGCGTCAATTGCGGTAGGATCGCGGAAAGAATAATAACCCAAGGGTAGTTCATTGCTTGATTCAAAAAAGTTGGATTGGCGGAGTATTCCGCGAAGTATGTCAAAATTACAATCATTGTTAGCAAGTAAGACGCGCCCACAATAGCGAAAATAGCGCCCAAGAAACTTATTCCGCTGTCAACTGGGTTTAGTTTTTTTCTTAAGTTTTTGGGGTTTTTTAATTTTATCATTTGATTATACCACTGAAAGAATTTCGCTGACTTTATGTTGCGAGGCTACGCAAAGTTTTATATCTTTTCCCGCCTCAATGCCGCGGTTTTTTAGCGCGTTGGCGGTAATGGTATAAGCAAGCTCGGGCGTATTATTTTCTTGCGACAGGTGCGCCAAAACAACCTGTCTTCCTTCTTCCGTAATAAGTTGGGTCAGCGCGTCCGCGCACAAGTCATTGGATAGATGTCCTTGATCCGAGATAATCCTGTCTTTTAGGTTTTGGGGGTATTTTCTATTGGACATCAGCTTTTGTACATCGTGGTTGGATTCTATCATCAATATATTGCTGTCTTTAGCGCGCGATCTGACATAGTCCGTGATCTTGCCCACATCGGTCATCACGGTAATTTTTTTTCCGCGGCTGTAAAAGCTGTAGCCAAAGCAATGGATATCATGCATAAGCTCAAAAGGCGAGACCGTAATCTCTTTGATAAAAAAGTCGTTGCCGTCTAGCTCTATTATGTTTTTGCCGCTGCCAAGTATAGACACAAGGCGCCCATAATTTTGATAATAAGTATAAACATTAAGATCGTATTTTTTTACCAAAGTCTTTATGCCGCTTATATGATCCCAATGGCAATGGGTTATCAAAACAGCGTCCAGCTCTTGAGCTCTATGCCCGACGCTTTTTAGCTTTTGCTCAATTGAGCGGCAACTTATGCCGGCGTCTAGCAAAATTTTGGTTTTGTCGGTAGAAATAAGCGCGGCGTTGCCTTTGCTGCCGCTTGCAAGCACACATATATTAAAAGACATTTTTGTTTACCTTAAAAGTAATTATACTAATAAAGACCGCATAATGCAATTCATTTTGAGGCTCGCGAGGTATATGATATAATTGCTTTATGAAAATCATACATTCTGATCAAATTTTAAGCGCGGTAAAAGAGCTTATTTTTTGCTGCGTTGTTAATGTGGAAAATCAGGCTTGCGAGCTTTTGAGACAAATTCAAGAAGACAACGAGCCCGCCAAATGGGCGCTTGACCAGATAATAGAAAACATTGATTTCGCCAAACAAAACAATCTTCCGCCGTGTCAGGATACGGGGTTGGCGGTGTTTTTTTTGGAAGTGGGGCAAGATGTTCATATAACGGGCGGGTATATTGAGGATATCCTAAACGAAGCCGTAAGGCAAAGCTATACTCAAAATTATTTTAGAAAATCCACCCTAGACCCGTTGACCAGGGTCAATTACAACGACAACGCCCCCGCTATTATCAACACTCGCATTGTAAAGGGCGACAAATTGTCCATTCATTTTTTGGCGAAAGGCGCGGGCAGCGAAAATATGGGCGCTTTGTATTTGCTGACGCCTTCCAAAGGCAGACAAGGCATTATAGACAGCGTGGTAGATTGCGTTCAAAAAGCGGGCGCTAACCCTTGCCCGCCCATCATTATAGGCGTGGGCGTTGGCGGCGATATGGAAAAAGCGTGTATTATGGCAAAATACGCGCTCACCCGCCCGACAGGAACGCCTTCAAAAGACGAGGATGTTAAACAATTAGAAAAAGAAATCTTACAAGCCGTAAATAATCTTGGCATCGGCGTTCAGGGGTTTGGCGGCAAAAACACGGCTATCAGCGTGGCGGTGGAAAAATTCGCCACCCATATAGGAATGTTGCCTGTGGCGGTCAATATCCAGTGCTACAGCGCGCGCCATGGCAAAATTGTCTTGTAATAAGCGGGAGAAAATATGGTAAAAAAATATATAACTTTGCCTATAAGCGAACAAGAATTAGTAGAACTAAAAGCGGGCGAATTGGTGTTTTTGAGCGGGACTTTATATACGGCGCGGGACGCCGCACACAAACGCATAACGGAAGCTTTGGAAAATAATCAAAAAACGCCGTTTGAGCTAAAAGACAGCGCGATTTATTACACAGGCCCCGCGCCCGCGAAAGAAGGCGAAATCATAGGCGTATGCGGTCCGACCTCATCGTCAAGAATGGACGAATATACGCCTAAGCTTTTGGAAATGGGCGTAAAAATAATGATTGGCAAGGGTAACCGCTCCCAATATGTAATAGAAAGTATGAAAAAAAATAAAGCCGTCTATCTATGCGCCGTAGGGGGGGCGGCGGCGATTATAAAAAAATACATAAAATCCGCCGAAGTTATCGCGTATGAGGACTTGGGGACAGAGGCGGTTAGAAAGTTAGATGTTGAAAATTTTCCTTTGATTGTTTGCATAGATTCAAAAGGCAATTCGTTATTTAGGCGCTAAAATATCTTTTGCCTTCTTTTTGGGTAGTTTCTTCCTTTGGCATTTTTGCATATAATATACTATCAAAAAGGGAGGTAAAGAATATGTATTGCGAACCTGAACATTCTCAAAAGCAACAACCTGATAGAACGCCTATAAAGACCATTACTCAAAATATTCTATGCTGGTGCGCGGACAGAATATTGTGTTTCTTGCTGATTTTGTTTGCGCTGACTCTGGGTCTGATACTAGGAGCTGTTTTCGCTACCGCGATCTTAGTAGCTCTTCCAATGTTGATAGTGCTTGCCGTTTTGCTGCTGATCTTGATTATTGTAACGCTTATTGTCAAGCGCTGCAAATGCTGCGAGAAAAACCGCTGCGATAATAATTAGTTATCCGACCAAAATTTCGATGTGCCAAAAGCACATCGGGTACATAAGGATTCCGCGATATATTTATTTTTTTATCTTCCTTATCTTATTTTAAAATCTTTCTTCCTTAAAATATAAAAATATACTTCTTATAAATTAACTACTATTTATTTGCTTTTTTCGGCATTTTTATCTAGACCGCCATTTTATTTTAAATTAAACATAGAAAAACCGAACAAGCTTATAAGCTTGTTCGGTTGATTATCGGAATTTTATTTTTTTAATTATTCAATAATATCTACAACAGAGCCCGAGCCGACCGTTCTGCCGCCTTCGCGGATAGAGAACTTAGAGCCTTTTTCAACGGCTATGGGAGCGATTAGGTTAACTTCCATAGTAATGTTATCGCCAGGCATAACCATTTCTACATTTTCAGGCAATTTGATAGAGCCGGTAACGTCGGTTGTGCGGAAATAGAACTGAGGACGATATCCGTTAAAGAAAGGAGTATGTCTTCCGCCTTCGCTTTGTTTTAGAACATAAACTTGAGCGGTAAACTTGGTATGAGGTCTAATTGAGCCGGGTTTGCACAAAACTTGGCCGCGCTCGATATCTGTTCTGTCAACGCCTCTTAGCAACAAGCCTACATTATCGCCTGCTTGACCAAAATCAAGCTCTTTTCTAAACATTTCTACGCCGGTTACGGTAGTTTCTATGGTTTCTTTCAAGCCCACGAGCTCTACCTTTTCGCCTACTTTAATTTGGCCTCTTTCAATTCTGCCGGTAGCGACCGTGCCGCGACCTGTAATGGTAAATACGTCTTCCACAGGCATCAAGAAAGGTTTGTCAATTTCTCTTACAGGTTCGGGGATATGCTTGTCAATTGCTTCCATAAGCTCAAATATAGGCGCGCACGCGGGATCGTCAACATTGCCTGCGGTTGCGGCTTCTAACGCCTTCAAAGCCGAACCCTTGATTACGGGCGTTTCATCGCCGGGGAAGTCGTATTCGTTTAGAAGTTCTCTAACTTCCATTTCCACAAGCTCCAAAAGCTCAGGGTCGTTGACTTGATCAACCTTATTCAAAAAGACTACGATATAAGGAACGCCCACCTGACGAGCTAGCAATATGTGCTCGCGGGTTTGAGGCATGGGTCCGTCAGTCGCCGCTACGACTAGGATTGAGCCGTCCATTTGGGCAGCGCCTGTGATCATATTTTTGACATAGTCAGCGTGTCCGGGACAGTCAACGTGCGCGTAATGGCGGTTTTCGGTTTCGTATTCTACGTGAGAAGTATTTATTGTTATACCTCTTGCTTTTTCTTCCGGTGCCTTATCAATGTCTTCATATTTCATTTTTTGAGACCAGCCCTTTGCGGACAATGCCATTGTGATAGCCGCTGTAAGCGTAGTCTTACCGTGGTCAACGTGTCCTATTGTTCCAACGTTAACGTGCGGTTTATTTCTCGCAAACTTCGCCTTAGCCATTTTAAAAATTCCTCCAATCTACTTTTATTCAATAATTTTGATTTATTTATGGCGCCAAACGCTTTACGGTTTAACAGACGAGCGCTTTGACGACTTTTATTATATAACATTTTTTTAAAAAATGCTATTCTTTTTTGGCTTTTTCGCCTATAACTTTTGTGGACAAGGACTGAGGCAACTCCGCATAATGCGAAAATTGCATAGAATAATTGCCGCGTCCTTGCGTGAGCGATCTTAGGTCCGTAGAATATCCAAACATCTCTGATAGGGGCACTTCGGCCTTGATGTTTTGAATGCCGTTATTTAGCTCCACGCCCAAAACATTGCCGCGCTTGCTGGAGAGATTGCCCATTACATCGCCTAGGTATTGGTCGGGAACGGTTATGTCCACGCGCATAATAGGCTCCAATAGCACAGGGTCGGCTTTTGCCATGCCTTCTTTGAACGCCATTGAGCCGGCTATCTTAAACGCCATTTCGGATGAGTCAACTTCATGATAGCTTCCGTCAAGCACGGTTACCTTAAAGTCCATGCATTCGTAACCCGCCAAAACGCCGCTTTGTTTGGCTTCTTGTATTCCGTTATTAACAGCGGGTATGTATTCTTTGGGAATACTTCCGCCGACCGTTTTATCCTCAAACACATAGCCCGAACCCGGCTCCAAAGGCTCCATCTCAATAATACAATGACCGTATTGACCGCGTCCGCCGGATTGACGGATATATTTGCCTTCGCTACGCACTTTTTTTCTGATTGTCTCTCTGTAGGCGACCTGAGGCTTGCCGACATTGGCTTCTACCTTAAACTCGCGCATCATACGGTCCACGATAATTTCAAGGTGCAGCTCGCCCATACCGGCTATTATGGTTTGACCGGTTTCTTTGTCCGTGTATGTCTTAAAAGTGGGGTCTTCTTCGGCGAGCTTTACAAGCGCCATTGACATCTTTTCTTGACCCGCCTTGGTCTTAGGCTCAATGGCGACCTTAATTACAGGCTCGGGAAAATCCATACTTTCCAAAATTATAGGCGCTTTCGGGTCGCATAGAGTGTCGCCCGTTGTGGTCTCTTTTAGTCCCACAATCGCGCATATATCTCCGGCATAAACTCTGTCTAGTTCGCTTCTGTGGTTTGAGTGCATTTGGATTAAGCGACCTACTCGCTCTTTCTTGTTTTTGGTAGAGTTCAAAACAGTGGCGCCCGCTTCAAGCGTGCCGCTATAAACCCTAAAAAACGCGAGTTTGCCCACAAAGGGGTCGGCCATAATCTTAAAAGCCAGCCCTGCAAACTTCTCGTCGTCCGAGGTCTTTCTTTCTATTGTCTTATCCGAGCCGGGCGCCGTGCCCTGAATATTGGGAACTTCCAAAGGGCTGGGCAAATAATCAATTACCGCGTCCAATAGCTTTTGAACGCCTTTGTTGCGGTAGCTCGTTCCGCAAAATACGGGATTTATTTTTAGGCTCAATGTCCCCTTTCGTATCGCGGACTTTATCTCGTCTACGGACACTTCGCCGCCTTCCAAATATATCATCATCAAGTCGTCGTCAAACTCGCAAGCCGTCTCCACAAGCTCGGAACGATATTTTTCGGCTAATTCCTTTAAGTCGTCGGGAATTTCTGTTTCTTCAACTTGCTGGCCTAGGTCGTCCTTATATATCGTGGCTTTCATCGCCAAAAGGTCAACTATGCCTTTGAAACTATCTTCTTTGCCTATGGGTAATTGCATTGCGACAGGGCGCGCGTTAAGTCGGGTTTTCATCATTTCCATAACATTAAAAAAGTCAGCGCCGTTAATGTCCATTTTATTGACATAGGCAATACGGGGAACATGATATTTTTCGGCCTGTCTCCAAACCGTTTCTGATTGGGGCTCCACGCCGCCTTTAGCGCAAAATACCGCGACCGCGCCGTACAAAACCTTGAGACTGCGCTCCACTTCCACAGTAAAGTCCACGTGACCGGGAGTATCTATCAAATTAAATCTATAGCCTTTCCATTGCGTAGTCGTGGCCGCGCTTGTGATGGTAATTCCGCGTTCTTGTTCTTGCTCCATCCAGTCCATTGTCGCGGCGCCCTCGTGAACCTCGCCTAATTTATGAACTTTTCCGGTATAAAAAAGTATGCGCTCGGACGTAGTGGTCTTGCCCGCGTCAATGTGCGCCATTATACCGAAATTTCGTGTTTTTTCCAAACTAAACTCTCTTGGCATTTGTGTTAAACTCCTAATTAGCTAAAAAACTCCAGATTATTCTACCATTTTCCCTGTATCGCAAATTTTTAGTTTACTTTAGTATCGCGCAATAACTTGCTAAAAAAATCAGCAACTTATGCGCTTTGGTTTTTAAAAAAATGCTTATAAGTGTTAGTATTTGATGAGAAAGAAAAATTATTTTTCGTTTTAAAAATTAATAACGATAATGCGCGAAAGCCTTATTGGCTTCAGCCATTTTGTGAACATCTTCTTTCTTTTTGACAGCGCCGCCGGTATTGTTATACGCGTCTATAAGCTCGCCCGCCAAACGCTCTTTCATCGTTCTTTCCGATCTTCTGCGCGCGTAGTTAACAAGCCATCTTAACCCCAATGTCTGTCTTCTTTCGGGTCTTACTTCCATAGGCACCTGATAAGTCGCGCCTCCGACCCTTCTTGCCTTAACTTCCAAAACGGGCATAACATTGTTTAGGGCTTGATTAAATATAGCCATAGGCTCTAAGCCTAATTTTGACTGGGCTAGCTCAAACGCTTCATATACTATTTTTTGCGCCAATCCTTTTTTTCCGTCATGCATTACTTGATTTATAAGCTTAGTAACTGTTTCTGACATATATAATGGATCGGCTAAAACCTCTCTCTTTGGCACCGGACCTTTCCTTGGCATAAAAATTAAACCTCCAAATTGTAAATGTCTTTCATCCGATTATTTAGGGCGCTTTGCGCCGTATTTTGATCTTGCCTGTTTGCGATTAGCAACGCCCAAAGCATCAAGCGAACCGCGAATGACATGATACCTAACGCCGGGAAGGTCTCTGACTCTTCCGCCGCGAATCAAAACCACGCTATGCTCTTGTAAGTTATGTCCAATGCCCGGAATATAAACGGTAGCTTCCATTTTGTTTACAAGACGCACTCTCGCGATCTTTCTTAACGCTGAGTTAGGCTTTTTGGGCGTCGTCGTCGTAACAGAAAGACATACGCCTCTTTTTTGCGGGTTGCCCTGCAAGACAGGCGCTTCGCTTTTCTTTACTCGTTTTTTTCTGCCACGCTTAATTAGCTGATTAATAGTAGGCATATTTCCTCCATAAAAAATGTTTAAAGGGATTTTCTCCTCCCTTTTCGGATGAATTTCTATACAACCCATTAGAAATTCAATTTTTTTCTATACCGACAACCGCGCTTGCGACATCTATTCCGGCTAGCCTACCTAGTTCGCGCTTAGACGGGAAGTTATAAACTTCCGTATTATGCGCGGCGCAGGTCTGAATTATCTTGTCGCAAATGCTCTCGTCCGCGTCAGATGCCAAAATTACACACCGCAACGCACCCTTAGCGCACGCCTTCAATACCTGTTTTGTTCCAACAAGCACCGAAGAATTGTTGATAAGCTTTTTTATGTCCGCATTAGTCATTTTGTCCTCTATTTAATCATTATGTAAAAATAACCTAATGAATAAATAGTTTACCACGCAAAAAAATATGCGTCAAATTTCACGCCAAAATATTATAGTATTATTTATCCATACAGTCAAGCAATTTTTAGGCGCAGCGGTAAAATATTGATGTTACTTAAATTGCAACTACAAGTGCAACGGTTTGTATAATAAATTTGTTTTACAGTTCCCTTTACCCCGAGGGGTAAAGAGAAAATTTTTCTAATTCTTGAGCGAACACTTGTTCTGCTGATTTGTAG
>DUVY01000190.1 GCA_012840805.1 Clostridiales bacterium
GTAGAGATTGCCTCCATTGCTTTCCACCTGCCTTATGAGGATTGCATGGAGTTTAGGCCAGATGGGACAATAAACCCGGAAGGAGCGGCTCGTAGGCAAAAGTCAAAAGCAATAGTCTTGGGCGTTTGTTATGGGAAGGGAGTTCCAGCGATTGCAGAAGATTTGGGAATAAGTAGGGAAGAAGCACAACAGATTTATGACCAGATTATGCGAGCATTTCCTGGGCTAGAAAGGTTTATGATTGAAAGCCAAAATATGGCCAGGGAATTGGGGTATGTTGACACAGTTTGGGGAAGGAAAAGGCGATTACCTAATATGCAGTTAGACCGTTATGAGTTTACTTATTCTGGAAAGACATCTGCAAATTTTGACCCTCTAGATTTTGACCAGGAAGTGAGTAATGAAGTTCCTGAAGGAATTAAGCGCAAGTATTCTGCGATGCTTGATAGAGCGTCTTGGAGTGAAAAGCAAAGAATTATTGCCCAGGCACGAACTGAGGGTATTATTATTAAAGATAACAGTGGTCTTATTGCAGAAGCTACAAGACAGTGTGTAAATAGTCGAATCCAAGGCAGTGCGGCAGACATGACAAAGAAGGCAATGCTTCTTGTAGGCAAAGATAGTCAGTTAAGGGAGTGGGGTTTTAGGCTCCTTTTAACAGTGCACGACGAGCTTATTGGGGAATGTCCGAAGGAAAATGCGAAGCAGGTTGCGGAAAGATTCTCAGCCTTGATGATTGAAGCGGCCAAGGATTTAGATGTACCAAGTAAATGTGATGTGGTAATTACTGAAAGATGGTACGGAGATCCTTTAGATATTGCCTAGTGTTTATATATAATGGTTGGAGGCATTTAGTGTGGGGATTGATTTATATTTTGCTGGATATGATGGGAGGAGGTCAGATATTTTCTTATTTGAGAAGCGTTATAACCAGCTTTTTAGTTGGATAAATGACCGCAAAAGAGCGGAGAACCATATAAATTGGAGGGAAGGTATGGACTTATATTTGGCGGGGACCACTCCAAGTCCTCAGGTTGGTATTGATACGGTTCTGTGGGAGGAGCGATACCCAAGACTTCTAAGCTTTTACTGGGATAAGCGGGATATGGACAAGTATATTGCGAATAAAATACTGCAACTAAAGGGGGGACCTGGTTTGGAATTATATTTGGTAGGCCCTGAGAAGGCGGATATTCTGGAGGAAGTTTTTAAGTTGGAAGCAAATATGCTTTTTAACTATATTGATGGAAAAAATGCCACTGATGCTTATAAAACAAATATCAAGCCTGGTAAACTATTTATTGATTCCGGAGCTTATTCCGCATGGACCCGCGGGGCGGAAATAGATGTGGATGAGTACATTGCTTGGATTAATGAGCGAGCGGATTACATTGACTTGTTTGGTCAGGTTGATGTAATCCCCGGGGATAGGATACATGGGGCAACTATGCAGCAAGTAATTGAGGCAGCGGAGAAAACGTGGGAAAATTATCTATACATGCGGGAGCGAGTAAAGTGTCCAGAACGGCTTCTTTATACCTTCCATGTAGGGGAACCCCTTCAATACCTAGAGCGGGCATTAGAGTGGAAGGACGCAGAAGGACAGAAAATCCCATACATAGCTTTGGGTGGGATGGTTGGTAAACCAAGGGCAGTCAGGCAGAGCTTTCTAGACCAGTGTTTTAGTACAATTCGTAAATCTAGTAATTCTAGCGTTAAAGTGCATACCTTTGGAATGACAGATTTTAGTTTGTTAGCAAGTTATCCCATTACAAGTGCAGATTCAACCAGCTGGATAATGACTGGGGCGAATGGGGGTATTATGACCGATATGGGGACAGTTATTGTTAGCGAACGACAGTCAAACCAGCCCAACCATTACTCCCATTTACCAAAGCATTTACAAAAAGACTTTGAAGAAACTATAGCTGAATATGGATTTACTTTAGATGAATTAAGGCATTCCCGAGATAAGCGTATAATATTTAACGCAAGATATATGCATAAAAAAGCGTCAGAATTGGTTTATAATCCAGGTCCTAAGAAATTATCATTATTCTAAGGGGGAATAAAATGAATGCTTGGATATTTGAAGACCTTGTTTTATAAAACATGAAAAAGTTCTATATAATATACGAGGCTGAAAAAGCCTTTTATATAAATAAAAAATACAGAGAGAGTGAGGAAACCACAAGTGAAAAAAACCAGAGTCAGCGAGATGCAATTGTATTTAACCGTCCTGTTCGTTGTTTCATTACTTATCAGCAACATTGTTGCAGGAAAGCAGATTCAGTTACCTTTCGGGGTTGTGATGACTGGGGCGGTTTTTATCTTCCCTATTACCTACATTCTATCTGATTTATTTTCAGAAGTGTATGGGTATAGATGGAGCAGGATAACTTGTTATTTAGGGTTTGCTGCAAATTTGTTCATGGTAATTATTTTTAGTATTATCATAAGAACACCCGCACCTGGGTTTTGGGAACATCAGGAAGCTTTTCGGGTAGTTCTGGGTAATACGCCAAGAATTTTACTTGCTTCATCTTTGGCTTTTGTTGTTGGGGATTTTGCGAATGATCGGGTGTTTAGGCGGATGAAATTACGCCATCCCTATTCTCATAAAGGTTTTAGGAGACGGGCCATTATATCTAGCTTTGTCGGTGAACTTGTTGACAGTGCTATCTTCTTACCAATTGCGTTCCTTGGGCAAATGCCTGTTCAAACGTTATTGGTTATGGGGGTATTTCAGGTATCATTTAAGCTTGTATATGAGTTAGTGATTCTGCCGGTCACATACAGGGTGGTTAAAGCGGTATCTGGGTATGAGAATCTGGGAGTGATTTAAGAGTGGTAGAGATTTGGGGAATCGTCGCTACCCTGTTTGTACTAACATCCTTTCTTTGCAACGAAGAAAAATATATTCGTATGGTTAACATTATCGGAGCTTTAATCTTTGTAGGCTATGGGCTTGTTCTGCAAGCCCATAGTGTCTGGATATTAAATGGCGTTCTTGTAATTGTGCATGTTTGGAAATTAGTAAAAATGAGGAGGCAGAAAGCGTGAAGGTAAAGCTGAACACTTTAGTTTTGCAGGCCCTTATGGATAAGGCAATCAAAGGGGCATCACAGAACAAGATGATTCCTTTAACCAGCCTACTTGAAATTGAGTTGAAAGAGGGAGTGCTAACTCTAACCACAACCGACGCAACAAATACTTTGAAGGTGTTTGCAAGGGAAATTAAGGGCGATGACTTTCGGGTTGTTGTTCCGGTGGACTTGTTTCATAAGCTAGTTTCAAAGGTAACGACGGAGCATATTACTCTTGAGTTAAAAGAAAATTCGCTTGAAGTTGTAGGCAACGGAACATACCAGCTAGATTTGTTACTGGATGAAGACGGTACTTTGGTAAAATTCCCAGAGTACGAATTTAAGGAAAAAGGAGAGCCTACTAAACTCAAGCCAGAAACGGTTAAAACTCTCTTGACAAGTAACAAGGCGGCTCTTGCCCAAACTATGGAAAATCCAGCTTTAACGGGTTACTATTTTGGGGATCAAGTTATCACTTCCGACACCTTCAAAATATGCGGTCAGGCAGAGCAGGTTTTCAAGAAACCAACCCTTCTACCGGGAGAGCTTGTGCACTTACTTAGTCTTTGCGGGGACTCCGAAATCGATATTTACAGGGATGGGCAGCAGTTGTTGTTTAAGGCCGGGAACATTATTATCCATGGTTGGGAGCTAGACCTGTTAGGTGAATTTCCAGTTGAGGCTATTTCTAACTACTTGAATCAAGATTTTCCTTCTATGTGCAAAATCAACCGCAAGTCTTTTATGGAGGCGTTGGACCGGCTTGCTCTATTTGTTAGCCCTTATGATCGGAATGGTGTCTATCTAACATTCACCGATAAGGGGTTACAGATAACCAGTAAACAAAAGAACAGCAGTGAACTTTTGTCTTATAAAGAAAGCAAGAACTTCAAAGACTTCGTTTGTTATGTTGACATTCTGATGTTGGATGACCAAGTTTCAGCGCAAACAGGGGAAGATTTGGAGTTGTGGTATGGGCACGAAACGGCGCTGAAGATGGTGTCTGGAAAGGTTACACAAATTGTTGCTTTGTTATTAGATGAAGAAGGGGCAGTATAAATGAGCAGGCAAACGCTCAAAAACATTTACCGAATGATCGAAGAAGCTACGAAGGAGATTCCCTTAGAGGAATCCTTCGTAGCTGATATCAATGTAGCAATCCAAAAGCTGGATGAGCAAAATACCAAACAGTCTTCCACCAGTTATAACCCGTCATCTCTTGTGTGCGTCAGGAATATGTATTTTAAGGCAACTAATGCACCGCAGGATGAGCGAAAAGCAAGCCCTGAGCTTATAGGTATGGGAGAAGCGGGAACAGATAGGCATGAGCGACTTCAAAGAGTTATTTCAGAAATGAGTCGGTTTGGAATTGACTGTGAATGGATTTCAGTCCCTGACTTTATAGAGTCTAGAAAACTAACTGACCTAGAAGTAGTAAGTCAGGACGGGTTTGAAACCTTGGTTCACCACAAGAGTCTAAATATGCGGTTCAAATGTGATGGGATCATCAGGTATAAGGGCCAGTATTTTATTCTTGAAATAAAGACGGAAAGCATTCATAAATGGCAGAACCGTCAGGGAGTGGCTGAAGAACATGTTGCTCAAGGAGTTGCATACTCAACAGCCTTTGGGATTAACCAGGTAATGTTTTTATACGAAAACCGAGACACATGTGGGAAGAAGGCTTATATTTTAGAGGTTACTGACGAAATGAAAATGGACGAGGTAATTGGTAAAATAGAGGAAGCAGATTATTATGTCAAAAAATTAGTGCCCCCACCAAAACCAACAGACTTGCCTAGAAACGCTTGCACGTACTGTCTCTATAAAACGGAGTGCCAAAAGGCAGGGGCTTAATGATGAGTAGAGGTAAGAAATTCGAGCAGGTAATGAGAGAAGCCTTTGAAAAGAACCCAGACATTTCCATTGATAGGCTACCAGACCCTACAGGGGGCTACTTAGGGGTTAGGAACATTTGTGACTTTATAGTTTATAAATATCCTTTCCAATTGTATTTAGAGTGTAAAGTGCAGCAGGGAAACACTCTTAATTTTGAGTCACGAATAAGCGACAATCAGTGGAATGGACTGCTTGAGAAGTCAAAAATCCCTGGGGTTGTTGCAGGGGTGTTGGTTTGGTTTGTTGATCATGATATAACCACGTTTGTACCTATTCAAGAACTAGAAATGCTGAGGGACGGACATGGGCAGAAATCATTACATGTTAACCATCTAAATTTCAGAGATAATATACCCTTAGAGGGTAGGAAGAAGCGTATATTTTTTGAATACGATGTTGAAGGATTTTTGAAATCGGTTAGTTCTTGGGCAAACAGGTACTGGCAGAACATATTAAATGGGGAGGGAAGTAAGGATGGTTAAGAAAGGTGTTATAGCCTTGAGTCAGGAAATTGAATCCAAAAAGATTTTAGAGCTCCAAGACAGAATTGACGCCAACTCCAAGCTGATGGATGATATTGTTAATAAGCTTGTTTCCGAATACTGTAAACCTTTAGATGATTATGTGGCGTTTATTAAGAGTGTTTTGGACGATACAAATAACCCGCCCACCGATTTAGAGCTGGACGATTTTATCTTAAACCTTCCCGTCCTGCTTTACTTCACCGGAGAGGCTCTAGAGAGTCTGGGTATCAGGGAAGATATTGCAAAGGCAATTAGGCAAGAACTTTATAACAAGGCCTTTGATAACGCAACTGGTACTATCGCAGATAAAACAGCTGAGGCGGAGTTGGCGGTACAGAATGAGCAAATAACTCAAATAGCCTACCAGAGGGCTTATAGGAAGGTAAAGTTAAGGATGGAAGCTGGGTATGAATTACTTCAATCAATTAAAAAAGTAATCACAAGGCGGGGGCAGGAATATGAAATGTCCAAGATAGATCCTGCGCGAATAGGAGGGCAGTGATGGAGGATTATAAACTCTATCAAGGGGATTGTTTGGAGATTATGAAGGAGATCCCTGACAAGTCTGTAGACATGATTCTTTGTGACTTGCCCTACGGGACGACTGCTTGCAAGTGGGATACTATAATTCCATTTGAGCCATTATGGGAGCAGTATAAAAGACTAATTAAGCCTAAAGGGGTAATTGTACTATTCGGCTCGGAGCCGTTTTCCAGCCATTTGCGAATGAGTAATTTGGAGATGTATAAGTATGATTGGATTTGGGACAAGGTACGTCCTTCGGGATTCCAGATAGCTAAATACCGGCCCATGCAAAGGCATGAAAAAATTTCAGTATTTGCCGCCGGAGGTGGGACACACAATTACTATCCTATCATGGAGCCAAGGCCCAAACCTATAAAGGGTAGAGCGGTAAGTTCTAGCGATAGTTCACCCCTTGCTTATAATGATGGGGAAGCGCGGGTATATGATGAGAAATACCCGCAATCAATTCTCAGATTTGTTAAAGACAGTCAACATTTTCATCCAACACAAAAACCCGTTGAATTATGTGAATACCTAATCAAAACTTACACCAACGAGGGAGAAATAGTTCTTGATAATGCAATGGGCTCAGGAACAACTGGGGTTGCTTGTCTTAAAACGAAACGAAAGTTTATCGGGATAGAGTTAGAAGAAAAATATTTTA
>DUVY01000103.1 GCA_012840805.1 Clostridiales bacterium
TACAAATCAGCAGAACAAGTGTTCGCTCAAGAATTAGAAAAATTTTCTCTTTACCCCTCGGGGTAAAGGGAACTGTAAAACAAATTTATTATACAAACCGTTGCACTTGTAGTTGCAATTTAAGAACAAATTATTATTATAATTTTACGGCTAAAACAAAAATATAACGAACCCCAAAAAATCATTGCAAAAAAAAGACACAAAAAAATAAGAAAAAGGCGGTTTATTTAGAACCGCCTTTTTTTAAGTATGAATGATTTTTTTAAATCAGTTCTTTTCTGCCAATCAGTTCATCAATGCTGATATCAAAAACATCAGCCAATCTCCAAAGCGGAGACATCGTAGGCTCAATCTTGCCTTTTTCCCATTCGCTTACGCATTGCTGCGTTACGCCCACCTGACTGGCAAGCTTTTGTTGACTGAGTTTACGCTCCTTACGAAGCGTCCTCAAATTTTTCGCAAACGCTTTTTCCATAATCACCCTTTCTCCATAAGTAAAATTTTTTCGCTTTACAACGAATTTACGCCAATAATTATATCACAAGAATTTGTAACTGTAAAGAAAATTAGCCAAATAATAATAATATTTGTCAAGATTTTGATACAAGTTTGTGTTTTTTTGCCAATGCTTTGTTAATTTTGACAATATTTATCTTTTAATAAATTGTCAATTACCGCGCTAAAAATGCTCAAGGAACAATACATCTTCAAGTTCGCGTTTCTTGACTCTTCCTATCGGGTTGTCGTGATATCCCAGCGCGACAATTGAAATCAAGCGCATGTCTCGAGGCGCGTTAAGAAGTATAGATACGCTTTTTTCGTAATATTTGTCATAACCCGCCACCCAGCACGAGCCTAGACCATGCGCTGTCGCCGCAAGTAATATATTTTGAGTCGCGGCGCTTCCGTCTTCTACCATATATTGAGTATTGCTACAAAGGACAGCTACCAAAACAGGCGCCCTGTCCAAAAATTTGCCATAATCCGTTATGGTCGCTATTGCCTGTTTCATTTTGGGCTCTGTTATCACCACAAAGCGCCAAGGCTGGATATTTTTCGCGCTCGGGGCAAGCCTAGCGCAATCAATAATATCATAAATAATGTTATCCGGGATAGGTCGAGAAGAAAACTTTCTCACGCTTTTTCTTGATTTAATTGCTTCTATCGCATCCATAATCTAGCTCCTTATATAAAATAATATAATAATTTACTATTTTTACAATTATAGTCAATCAAGCTTTTTAATAAAAGTGACAACATCACTATTTTTACAACATTCTCCTAGCAAGAATAAATCTTTCGCGCCAACCCGCCGAATAGTCTTGAATTCTTACGCCTCCCGTTCCCCAGGTATGCAAAATCTTGTTATCTCCTATGTATATAACCACATGCCCAATTCGCTCTATGCCCGTTTTATATCTTCTTGCCGAGCTCCACATAAAAATCAAGTCGCCGCGCTCTAGTTCGGACTCATTGATTAAGATGCCTTCTTTGCTTTGGCTTCTTGAATCCGCCCTTAATTTGATTTGGGCGCCCATATAAAAAGAATATTGAACAAAAGACGAGCAGTCAAAAGTCTTTCCCGTAAAATTGGGATTGGGCTTGCCGTTGTGAAACAAGAGTCTTTGAGCGCCGTATTCATAAGGAACGCCCAGTACCTTTTTGCCTTCGGCGATAACGCTTTCTATTTGGGTGCTGACTTTTTCGGGGTCGTAAACCCTTGTCCAGTCGCCATTGGCCGAAATATAAGCTTCTTGCCCTTGATATAATACTTTATACCAGTTTTGTGAAAATTTTTCAATCAAAGGAAGATGTTGTAATCTATTTAGCTTGCCCAAAACCTCTGATTCTGTGGACGCTTGCGCTCTAATATTAACAGTAGTCAATGCCTGAACTTGCATTCCCGAAACCAAATACGGCGTGAATTTTTGCCATTTTACAATCCGCGCGTATGACGGATTGGCGGAAATATAGGCGGTATTTTGGTTGTAAAATACTTGATACCAATTGTCATTGACTTTGCATATCAAAGGCAAAGTCTCAAAATTATGTAACTGTCCCAAAACTTCAGCATCGGCGGAAGCTTGCGCTCTTATGTTGATAGTTGTTTTTGCTTGAACCTTATTTTCGCTCAGAACCAAACCAAGCTCGTTTTTATTTTTTTCAACTACACCGTCGCTGCCATTTTCATAAGGCATATCTAGGTCGTCATTAATGACATTATCATTATTGGTTATATTTGACGGAATTTGGTCTTTGTAGTTGTCTTTGTTTGAGCATCCAAAAAATAAATTAGAAGTAAATGCCGCGACGCAGCACAAAACAATTACTAATATCCTTTTCATATTATATCCCTCGCTCTTATTTTTCAATAAAATGATATATGAAATTATACAAAAATTCAATGTAAAAATTTTTCCAGCATTGGAATAAAAAGACTAAAGTCTATTAAAAAAATCAATAAAACTATGTTATTAACCTTAATTATGATATAATGATTACACTATGAATAAAAAAATAAGAGGAGAAAATGATTAATGGCAAAAAAGAAATTTGATTTGATTTTGGTGATACTGTGCATTATACCTTTTGGCTTAGACAAGCTATACAAAGGCAGCGTAAAGTTTTTTGTTATAAAATTTTTGCTGCATTTGATAGGCATAGGTTTTATTTGGTGGCTATATGATTTGATTTGCGCGATAATAGGCAAATATAAAATAAACCCTTTTAAATAATCAATAAGCGCCCTGGCTTTCAGGGCGCTTTATTTTTATTTTACTTTATAAGTCCAATTAAACACATCGGGCGCGATTCCGTGTTGGATATTGGTAAGGCTTTTGTATGCTTCCATAGTAATCTTGCCCGTTTTTCCGTCGCCAACTGTATAATCTTGACCCTTATAGCCGATAACTCCGACAGGCGATATAACCGCGGCTGTGCCTGTTCCAAAACATTCGGTAACTTCGTCTGATTTAATGCCTTGTATTACTTCTTCTATCTCAATAAGTCTTTCGGTAACTTTGTATCCTTTATGTCTTAACAACTCAATTATGGACATTCTGGTAATACCCGGCAAAATGCTGCCTTCCAAAGACGGCGTAATAACTTCGCCGTTTTTTACAAAGAAGATATTCATACTGCCCACTTCTTCCACATATTTTTTGTATTGCGCGTCTAGCCACAATACTTGGTCGTAACCCAACTTTTCGGCCTGGTCGCTAGCTTTTAGGCTGGCGGCGTAGTTTCCTATAAATTTGTAATGACCCGTGCCGCCCTTTGCCGCGCGCACATAAAACTCTTCCACATAAAGCCTAACAGGCGCGAGACCGTTGGCGTAATACGCGCCTACGGGCGACATAATAATAAACATTATATAGTTTTGGGCGGTATGCACTCCCAAAGAATTATCATTGGCGATAATAACCGGACGTATATATAAAGACTCGCCCTCGCCTGTGGGTATCCAATCTTGGTCAAGGCGCACAAGCTCCACAAGATTCTGAAGCATTTTATGCTCGTCAATGGGCGGAATCATCATACGCTCGTTGGAAGAGTTCATCCTTTTGAAGTTTTCCAAAGGTCTAAACATCATAATTTCGCCCAAATGGTTTTTATACGCTTTGAGTCCTTCAAAAACGCCCTGACCATAATGAAAAATCGAAGAAGACGGCTCTAAGACAAAAGGTTGATAAGGCTGAATTTTTTCGTCATGCCAGCCCTTATCAGCCGAATACTTAGCCACAAACATATGGTCGGTAAACACTGTTCCAAACTTGATTTTGCCCGCGGGCTTTGGTTTCGGATTTTGTGTTTTGATGATTTTCATTTTTTATACACCTTCTTTCAAATAAATCTCACTTTCATTCAAGTTAAGGGCGGTTTTGAGATTATCCAAAAATTCTCTTAAATAACAATTATTGACATTAAGCTCTAACTTTACATTTTCGCCCCATTCTTTGTTAACTAACTCAATATTTTGGTTTTGCAGCATATAATCTATTTTATTAAAGTCAGAATAACTGACCCAAAAAGTTACGCTTGTTTTGGGCTTAATTGTTATAATATTGGCGTTTTTCAAAACTTCGCTCGCCGATTTGGAATACGCGCGGACCAATCCGCCGGCGCCTAGCTTAATCCCCCCAAAATATCTTATAACGGCTACCAAAACCAACCTCAAGTCTTTTTGCTTTATCACATCCAAGATAGGTTTGCCAGCCGTGCCTTGCGGCTCGCCGTCGTCCGAAAAGCGCATATTATTGGCGTGTTTGTCGGCTACGCATCCATAGCAAATATGGGTCGCGTCCCAATATTCTTTTCTTAACTCTTTTAAAATCGCCGTGGCGTGTTCCCAATCTTTTATTGGATAGGCTTTTGTCAAAAACCGCGATTTGTTAATTATGATTTCCGTTTCAATTTTCGAACCTATGGTAAGGTATCCGTCATTCATCTAAAACAACCTTAATGCGAACCTTTTTGCCCTTGTGCAATATAAACTCTTTTGAGTTAACGTATTGGGCTAGGGTATCGTCAATAGATTGGACTTTTTCTTGGTCTATGCTCACGCCGCCGCCTTCAATAAGCCGTCTTGCTTGGCTCTTTGAAGAGACGACTTCCGCCAAAACCATAATGTCAACTATGGGCATATCTGGGTTTGCTTTGATTTTTTTGGTGGGCATTTTGCCCGCGGCGCCTTCAAAAGCGGCTTTTGCCATTTCTTGCGCAAGGTCGGCTTCTTTTTTGCCGTGAACCAAAAGCGTAACCTCATACGCCAAACGCTCTTTTGCCTTGTTGATACGCTCGTCTTGATATTTGGTAAGCGCGTTGATTTCGTCCATATCTATAAAGGTCAACAAGCTCAAGCATTCTTTAACTTTTTGGTCCTCAACATTTCTAAAATATTGATAAAACTCATAAGGCGAAGTCTTATTCTTGTCAAGCCACAACGCGCCTTTGGCGGTCTTGCCCATCTTTGCGCCTTCTGAGGTTTCCAATAGCGTAAAAGTCATACAATACGCTTCTTTTTGCTCTTTTCTGCGGATAAGGTCAGTTCCAGCAAGCATATTGGACCACTGGTCATTGCCGCCCAATTGCAATACGCAATTATATTTTTGATTAAGCGCCAAAAAATCATAAGCCTGCATAGGCATATAGTTAAACTCCAAAAAAGTAAGTCCCGTTTCCATTCGGTTTTTATAACATTCGGCAGCAAGCATCTTATTGACCGAAAAAAGCGCGCCTATATCTCTAATAAAATCAATATAATTAAGTTTTAACAGCCAATCGGCATTATTTACCAAAATGGCTTTGTTCTCGCCCTCAAAATCAATAAAGCGTTGCATTTGGGTTTTGAACTTTTGGCAGTTATGCTCAATTGTCTCTTTGGTTAGCATGGCTCTTAGGTCAGTTCTGCCCGAGGGGTCGCCGATCAAAGCCGTTCCGCCGCCGATCAAAGCAATGGGCTTATGTCCAGCTTTTTGCATATGCGCCATAGCCATAATGGGTATATAATGCCCTATATGAAGGCTGTCTGCCGTGGGGTCAAACCCAATATAAAAAACAATAGATTCTTGTTCTAATTTTTTATATAATTCTTCCTCAAAAGTTATTTGTTTGATAAAGCCCCTTTCGCGTAGGGTATCCATTACACTTTTTTTAGCTGTCATAATTATTATCCTATCAATTTTTTTATTTTATTTTACTTATTTCGTCTTTATATAGTTCTCCTAACGCCTTTATCCCTGTCTCAATCTGCTCGGGCGTGGCGTTTGAAAAGTTGAGCCTTAATGTATTATGCCCTGAGTTTTGCGGATAAAAAACATTGCCATAGACATAAGCGACTTTTTTTTCTATGGCTTTGGGGAACAAATTATATGTATTGACATCAGCCAAAAACTCGCCCCATATAAACATTCCGCCTTCGGGTCTTGTATATATAAATTCTTGGGGCATATATTTAGCGAGCGCTTGCTCCATTAGTTCTTTTTTGGTTTTGTATATGGGTTTTACTTTTTTTATTTGATTTTTTATAAGGTCGCGCTTTAAAAATTCTTTAACTATGGCTTGGCTTAGATGCGATGTATGCACATCGGCGCCTTGTTTGCATTTTTCCATTTGCTTTAGTATGGGCTCGCTTGCCACGCACAGCCCGATTCTAAGACCGGGCGAGATAATCTTAGAAAAACTTGTAACGAAAATAATATTATCGCCGCCCACGCCTTTTATAGATGACACATCTTCCCCGGCAAAGCGAAGCTTGCTATAAGGATCGTCTTCTACGACTATCACATTATATTTTTGGGTAATTTCGGCGATTAGTTTTCGTTTTTCCAAAGGATATGTTTTGCCCGTAGGATTGGAAAAAGTGGGCACTAGATAAACAAGCTTAGGCGAGTATTTTTTTATCTTATCTTCTAGGTCGTCCGTATCAATGCCGTCTTTGGCTGAGTTTACGCCTATAATATTAACCTCGTAAGCCGCCGCGATTTGCAAAAACGCCAAATATGTCGGCGCTTCTACCAATATATTATCGCCTTTGTCTAAAAACGCCCTGCAAGCAAGATCCAGCCCTTGCTGACTGCCGCTTACCACCAAAATCTCGTCCGGTTTGGCGTTATTAATCCCAAATGATTTTACATAATCTATGCAAAGCTCTCTAAAAGAAAACATTCCTTGAGTAGTCCCGTATTGCAAAATCCTGTTCGCGCTTTGGCTAGACATTAATTCTTGAGTGATTTGGGATACTTCGCGGATAGGAAGGCATTCGTTCGCGGGTAGCCCGCCCGCAAAAGAAATAATTTGGGGATTGGCTGTGAGTTTGAGGATTTCTCTTGTGGCCGTTCCAGCCATATTTTTTAAACGTTCGCTGAAATTTAAAATCATAAATATAACCTTAAAATAGATAATTTATATAATAATAACACCTTTTAATTTTGATTGCAAATTTATAAAAACACCTAAAAAACTTAAAACAAAAAGCAAGTTTTCTAAATAAACTTGCTTAAAAATTTTGATAATTTTGATAATAAAGTTATTTTGGACGGGCAGTTTGATAAGAGTTATTAACTTTTTGGCGTGTTTTTTTGGTTTTGGTTTAGATTAATTAATATTTTTATTCTAAAATACTTTTTTTTATATCCGCTTTTAGCTTATTCTTTATAATTCGTCGTTAACGGAACAATCATCATTTTCGCCGCTAGCGGAATACTCATCCAAAAAGCTGTGTTTTTTGTCGCCTTTTCGGTAAGCTATTACGGCGTCAAGATTGACATTGTGCATACTTGTAAAGATATTAAGAACTATATTGGGATTGTCTTTTTCCAAAGACGCTATAAGCTCTTTAATTTCAAAGCGCTTGCTGGATTCTTCATGCTGGGCGTGTCTTTGGGTAATCTTACAAGCGCATCTTAAAAATTCTAAGCTGTTATAATAAGCCCACGCTTTTATATACTTTTCCCTTATCATATACATCGGGCGGATAAGTTCCATTCCCTCAAAATTAGCGCTTTTTAGCTTGGGCATCATTGTCTTAAACTCCGAGCCGTAAAACATACTCAGCAATACGGTTTCTATGGCGTCGTCCATATGGTGCGCGAGCGCTATCTTGTTGCAGCTCAAGTTTTGCGCGTTTTTGTAAAGATGTCCCCGCCTCATCCTAGCGCATAAATAACAAGGCGAGCCGCCCGCTTGATCGACCGCCTCAAAAATATTGGTCTCAAACACTTTGATAGGGACTTTCAAAAGGCGGGCGTTTTGGATTATCAATTCCATATTTTGCGTGCTGTAACCCGGATTCATTACCAAAAATTCCAGTTCAAACTTTATGGGGCTTCGCTTTTTTAGTTCTTGAAAGCACTTTGCCATCAAGAAAGAGTCCTTGCCGCCCGAAATACATACCGCTATTTTATCGCCCGTTGATATAAGCTGATATTTGTCTATGGCTCTAACAAATGGTCGCCAAATTTGCCTGCGGTATTTTTTTATAATGCTTCGTTCTATTAACTCGTTTTTGTCTAAATATCTCATTTTGTCATTATCAATTATAATTTTGATACTGTCAACCGTTAAAACATTGTTAATTAAAAAATGTTATGACCAGTTTTTTGCCTAATTTGCCTGCTAAATTTGCGAATTTTTAACTCTTTACAAAATTACTTGCATATGATAATATATTAATGCTTATATGGGGATGTACTGGATTCGACGGGAGACCTTGGCGGCAAAAAGCATGCAGAAGCGCCGAGCTTCTTTAAAATCGGCAAAAAAATTAAACGCTAACTCAAAAACAGAATTAGCATTCGCAGCTTAATTTAAGTTGCCGCCGGCAAGCCGCGCCTACGGCGGTTTGCGCGGGCGTCATAACTTGTGGGGTTTGTTTGGCTGTTTTGTCCTTTCGGTCAGGCGGACTATCAAAAAGGGCTTGTTCGTCCAAACTTTTGGCCGCTAGGGGTTGGACGAAGACATAGCTTAGCGGCTAAGCATGTAGAAAGTTGCCAGTCAATTCTTTCGGACCGGGGTTCAACTCCCCGCATCTCCACCAATA
>DUVY01000104.1 GCA_012840805.1 Clostridiales bacterium
ACAGCGTAATAGACGCCTATGCTCAATATGAATGTTATTAATAGCGCCAAAATTTGAACAATAGAGCCTTTTAAAGCGTCTAATATAGAAAATGATTTTTTCTTTTGGTTTATAACAAACACGACGCCCGCCAAAACAAGTAGCAACGAGGCAAGAACATAGCTAGTAATGCCGCTATAATTTATAGTTCCGCCTAGATAAGAAAAATTAATGGATTGGCTTCCTTTTGATAACTTGTTCAAATCATATGACGCGAGGCTGTTGGCTGTGCGGATTATGACCGCGCCCGTTTGGGACAACAGCTTTGAGTTAAGATTGTCTAGGTTGTCAATCGCCATATTTTCCGCGGTGGGATTGTCAATATTGGCGAAACTAAGAGCTGGTTTGTCTTGGAAAATGTTATAGTCAAAAACTCTGTCTTCAAATAAGCCAAAAGCCTGTCCGACCGAGGCCGAAAAAGCCTTTTTGTTGACTTGCGCCCATTTTGACGCTAATTTGGACGAGTTTTCATTGGCTTGAATAAGAGTAAGAGCGCCGCCTGAACCCAAAGAATCAAAAGCAAAAGCCGCTTTTACCCTAGAATAAACATCGTTAAAGCCTTTGTATTTTTCCCTGAACGCATAAGCGCCCAAAGCGTTATGCTCGCCGCCGTCAGCGAAAACAAACAATAGCGAGTTAGCATTATTTTTTAATTCTTTTAGTTCTTTTATGGACTCCAGCATCGCGCCCACAATCGCTAGATTGTTGGCTGACTGCGAATAAGATTTTGAGTCATAATGCGCTATATACATTATAGCGTCTGAGTTTAGTTCGGATACATCTTTGCCTGCTTCGTCTTTTGAGGGTATATAAACTATGATGTTAGTTAATTTAACCTCGGCTGTGGCGACATAACGGTCTTGAACGCCTTGCTCGGCATACCAATTGTTGATGTCTTCCGAGTTAAGCTTAGTTTCCATTACCGAATAAGCCGCTTTTGACACCGTGCCCGATGTCAAGGTTTCGCCTTCGTCGTTTGAATATGTGTTTATTTCAGTCAAATTCAAGCCCGCGCCTAACGCGGTATCGGTTATATAATCAACCGCCCTTTGATGATATTCGTTATCAAGATAGATATCTCTGGTCGGAGCTTCATCCAAAATATTTTTTACATGATTATACGCTTGAGCGGTATCTATATTGCCTTTAGCGTTAACGCCGTAAAAATCCACGGCGGTAAATATCAAAAACAATACAATCAAAATCGCCAATGACGAATAGTATATCGGCTTAAAGACCTTCATCTTGCCCTCCATAGCAACCTATGTATGAAATTTTAAAAAACTTAAATACAAAGCTGACACTATCAGTTTGTTCCAAATAATATTACCATAATCAACCAAGATTTACAAATAATTCAATCTAATTAAGCGATAATCGCGTTTTTATAACTTTGGTTATTTAATAATTATAATCAATTGACGAGTTCTATATAACTTATTTAGTTTTGCTCAAAAATGTTTTGCAAAAGCTGGTCATCGCCAATAAGTTTGCCCGCGCCCAAAATCACCGCGTAAGACGCGTCCGTGACGACTTTTACGGCAATTTTGAGCCTTGAACCCAAAAATTGCTCAATACCTAAAATATTAGCTGAGCCGCCCGTGAGAAAAATGCCGCTTTTATAAATATCAGACGCTATTTCGGGAGGGCAAACATTGATTATGGACTCGGTAGAAGCCGCTATTTTTAGATAAATCGGCTCAATGGCTTCCTTTATGTCTTTGGCGGTAACAATCGTGTATGAGGGGTTTTGGGTTTTTTGGTCCATACCCGATACTTTGATTTCGGCTAAGTCGTTGCTGTATAACGAGCCTATTTCTATTTTTAATCTTTCGGCGGTAGTTTGACCTATTATAAGTCCGTATTTTTTCTTTATAAATTCCACAATGGCGGCGTCCATCATTATTCCGCCCGCGAAAACGCTACATCCCGAAATAATGCTGCAATTGCTCATTACTGCGATGTCCGTCGTGCCGCCGCCTATATCTATAAGCGCCACGCCCTTGGAAGATTCTAAAGACAGCCCTATACCCAGCCCCGCGGCTATCACGCTTTCTACCAATATTACCTCGTTGATGCCCGCTTTTAGACAAACGGTTTCATAGTCTTGTCTTTGTTGCTTAGTAAGTCCGCAAGGCACGCACACGATAGCCCTTACACGCATCAAAAACCTGTTTTTGATTACTCGTTTTAAAAAAGCTTTTAACATAGCCTGCGCGGCTTTTTTGTCGGTTATAATCCCCTCTTGAATAGGCGATACAATAATCGTCTTATCCGATGTTTTGCCTTGCATTTTTTTTACTTTTGAGCCGGCTTCTATGATATTTTTTTCGGATACCTTTTCCAAAAACGCTATCTGCGACGATTCTTTTAAAACGATGCCCAGACCTTCCATATAGATAGAAGTGTTTGACGAGCCTAGTTCCAAAGCTAGATTTATCTTTGACACAATATCCCCTCCAACAAGTTAAGCATTTGTTTTACTTTTTTGGCAGGAAGCCCCAAAATATTGGTATAACTGCCCGCGTATTTTATATCCCAAATATCTTTTATCTCTTGAATGCCATACGAGCCCGCTTTATCGTAAGGCTTGTATTTTTCTATATAATCCAAAATATCGCGCTCGTCCAAATCGGGAAATGTCACATAAGATTGGTCATAATCAGTTATAGTCTTTAGCTCGCTCACAAGCGCCACGCCCGTTATTACTAGGTGAGTTTTGCCGCTTAGGCGCTTTAATGTCTTAAAAGCTTGCTCTTTGGTTTGGGGCTTGCCCAAAATCTCTTGTCCCAAAAAAACCAAAGTATCAGCTCCCAGCGCTATATTGCCAAATTTATCAAACACAGCCCGCGCTTTTTTTAGCGCCAAAGATACACAAAAGTCAATCGGGTTAATATCTTTATTGATTTTTGGCTCTTCGTCAATGTCCGCGGGAATAACCTCAAAATTGTCTATGATACTCTTTAGTATTTCAACGCGCCTTGGGGACGCGCTCGCTAGAATAAGTTTCATAAATATGATTATAACATAATTTGATATCTTTTAAAATTATTATTAAATATAAAAAAACGCCTTGAGATTGTAAGGCGTTTTTGTTTTTTGAGCAAATATTTTAGATAAAAATTTTAGAAATCATAAAAAACTCGGCGCCAAAAACTCAAAAAATAAAATCCGTCAAAAATATTTATCAAAGCTATTACAATCGCGATAACGCTTAAAATTATTGCGGATTTTTGTTGTTCTTTGTTAGCTAAGATAAATGAAATAACGCCTAAAATAATACTGGCGTATGATTGAAAAAACGCTAATATTAGCGCGATTATGGCTAATATCAAACTTAATTTGACGGCGTTTTGGGAACTTGTGTCTAATTTGGGTTTATGTTCGTCTAGTTGCATTTGGTCAAAATTATGGCTTGGTCTATTAAATTGATTAATAGACCGCTCTATCCGCTTTCCGCAGTTTATGCAGAAATTATCGGTTTTGTCTATGGCGGCGCCACAAAAACGACAGAACATATATACTCCAAATTGTTTTGGTATATACATTATACCATTTATGGATTATGGTTTTCATTAGAAACAGATTAAAAAAATATTCTTAATATTATACAACCTATAGGTTGTGAAAAACAAGGAATATCAGAATTATTGTAAGCAATTGACTAATTTAACTTGTAATGTTATGTTATGTATATAACATTTGTAAAGAAATTTTTAAAAAGCAGGTGGGAAAAATGAAAAAATTAATCGCCGGGTTATTATGTTTTGTTTTGTTTTTTGGTCTTGTCGCGTGTCAATTTAAGCTTCAGCTGCCTGTTTCGGAAGATTATCTTGACAGTTCTTTGAGCATTGACGAACGGCTTGATAATTTGCTAAGCCAAATGACGCTTGATGAAAAAGCGGGACAGATGGCGCAAGGCGATCAAGTTAATGTTTCGAC
>DUVY01000134.1 GCA_012840805.1 Clostridiales bacterium
AATCATAAATTAAATCGTCGTAGGTAAGCTTTTAAACGGTACCGGCCTTTCCGACGGGAAAGGACTTACGATGAAAGAATTAACATTAGGAAGTCTGTTTGATGGCATAGGGGGATTTCCTCTAGCCGCAAGCAGATACGGGATAAAGACATTATGGGCATCGGAAATTGAACCGTTCCCCATTAAAGTAACAAAGACAAGATTACCGGACATGAAACATCTTGGCGACATTACGAAGATAAACGGAGCAAAGATTGAACCGGTGGACATAATCACATTCGGAAGCCCATGCCAAGACCTGTCAGTAGCGGGAAAACGGGCAGGGTTAGCCGGGGAACGGTCAGGGTTATTCATGGAAGCAGTACGAATAATTAAGGAGATGAGAAGTACATATGAAGGATCAAATAAACCTATTCAACCAAGATTTGCAGTGTGGGAAAATGTCCCCGGAGCATTCAGCAGCAACAAAGGCGAGGACTTCCGAGCGGTCCTTGAAGAAATCTGCCGTGTTAAAGACGAAACCGTTATTATTCCTGAACCTCCAAAAGGAAAGTGGTCTACTGTCGGAGCCATCATGGGAGATAGTTGGTCAGTTGCCTGGAGAATCTTGGACGCTCAATACTGGGGAGTTCCCCAACGCCGCCGTAGAATCTTCCTTGTCGCAGATTTTGGAGGACAATCCGCACCCGAAATACTTTTTAAGCGCCAAAGCTTGTCAAGGTATTCTCAGGAGAGCGGAGACAAGGGGGAAAGAGTTGCCACTAATGCTGAAAGAAGCGTTGGAAAGGCAAGCCACGTCGTAAAAATACCAGTCTATGATATAGGCGACAGACGGAGCGTAGCAAACGAATCTATAGATAATTCTCCCACACTTACGGCTAGGATGGGAACTGGTGGAAATAATGTGCCGGTGTTTATTGAACCGCAATCATACTGTCTGCAAGGTTCAATGATTGGCAGAGCAGACAAGAATGACCCGCAAGGTGACGGAATAAATGAGGATATATCATTCACGCTTAACACAACAGACCGACACGCAGTAGCAACAAAGGTATATGGCATAGGCGCATACAATTCAGAGGGCATGAAATCAAACAACCCTCACAGCGGAGTATACGAAGCAAATACAAGCCGAACGCTTGACTTAAACGGTGGAAGTCCGGCTTGTAATCAGGGCGGTATGGCGGTAGTGCAAGTGTTGAACGACCAAGGCGGTTCACAAATGGATGTATCTGAAAATGTAGTTGGCACTTTGAGAGCAGAAATGCACGGGAATATACCGGCGGTGACAACATATTCATTCCAACGGTCAGACGAGTTTAAAGAAACAGATAAGGCCAGCACACAATCAAGGCGACAATATAAAGATGCAACAGATTTAATAGTTTCGCAAAGATATTCAGTACGCAGATTAACACCAACAGAGTGCGAAAGATTACAAGGTTTTCCAGATGATTGGACTAATATACCAGGCACGAAAAAAGTATCAAAAGAGGAATTGGAGTTTTGGCGGGGTGTTTGGTATGAGTGGGATAAAATGCAATCAGAGGAACCGGAAGAAGTTAGCCCAAGAACGGATAAAGCAATTCTAAGATGGCTGAAAAACCCTACTAGCGATACAGCACGGTACAAAGCACTAGGAAACAGTGTAGCAGTACCTTGTGTAACTTGGATAATGGGACAGATAGTAAATGAATTAAGGAGGAACGCACAAGATGACTAAAACATGTCCTGAGTGCGGGCGAGAATTCACGCCGATACGAAGCACCAGAATCTATTGCTATGACGAACAATGCTACAAAATCCGCCACAGGCGGTACAACAGCACTGCTAACGCAAAGAAACGGGAAAAAGAAAGACCGTATGGGAAAATAAGACCATATACCGAAACATCCAACCTCTTACT
>DUVY01000133.1 GCA_012840805.1 Clostridiales bacterium
GCTTCCCCCTCGTCCAAGACGAGTTGGCGATCCTCCACCCTGTATCCATACGGCGCACGACCGCCCGCATAGCCTCCAGCCCGAGCCTTCATCCTCCTACCTGAACTTGTACGTTTAGCAATATTGATTCGCTCCTGTTCCGCAATGAAAAGCGTCAACGATTCCATCACGCCTGCGAACGCACCCATCGCACCAAAATCTTCCGACACGCTGATCAGCTCAATGTTCTTCTTCTTTAGGACGAACTTGTAGTAATAATACAAGTTCATGTCCCTTGCCAGTCTGTCAGACTTCGCCACCACCACCGCTTGAATGGGAGGATTACCCACTTCTTCGTCATTGAACAGAATCTTATCTAGCTCTGGACGCTCTTCCTCCACACCACTCACGCCACCATCCACATACCACTTCGTCAAAACCAAATTGTTCCTAGCGCAGTAATCGAGAATGTCCCGCTTTTGAGCGTCAATACCATACTTATCCTCCTGCGCTTGACCGTTTGTGCTCACTCTAACGTAACCTACTACTGGTTTCATTTCAAAACTCCTTTCCACTTTAGACCCACATGAAACACTTTGCCACAACTTTCGCACTCTAATTCCAGAATCGCCGCCACCCCGACCACGCGGTCACATGTTCCACGAGTTACCACATCTGAGAGACAATCCGGACAACATAGCTCAGTCACATAACCCGTTTCCCTAATTCCGTCCGATCTCATGTCGTCCCCCTTTTCACATCCCAATAATAATTCCACACTTCAATACTGTTGTAACCCATCTGCTCCACTCCTACCAAATAAGCTATTACTGAAAAAAACCTCATAATCCGACCCTCGGCTCGCTCGACCCATAGCCACCTCTATTGCCTCATCTTTGGCTTTATGGGCACTAACAATATACGTGTAGGGGTGCTCCCCAGCCTTTACTAGATATATAACTTCAAACTCACCAGCTTCGTACTTCTTTTTCACTTCGTCCATAGCTTCAACATACGGCAACGTATCTAAATGTTCAAAGAACCGTTTCACACAAATCATCCCCTCCCTCTTGATTCTCATTATACACTAGCTCGTGTAAATGTCAAGCCCTAATGTAAACTTTCTTTGGGCATCTGTATAGTGGACCATCCAGCGGTTCCGACTGGTATGTATTACCAAGAGGGGGTGGCGGATTCTGTTGCGAACAGTGCATCATATGTCGAGAGTAAAGGGTAACCCTTTTTGTATTTTTGGGAAATTTTTAAAAGGGCATGTCGTTTGGGGAATCTTGCGGATGAGCGTAGTTGAGGCCTCCTTTACTCATACTAAGTATAGCATTACATAATAGGTATCGAATAAATGTACCTTTTTCATTTTTTGGGTACTCGAGGGGATGACGAGCCGGCCCCGGGCGAGTCAGGAGCGGGACCGGTAGGGATGTATAACAGATATTCAACAACAAATTTTGCGGAAAACACTTGCATCCCTGTGTAACCTGTGGTACAATGAGGCCAAGACAAGCTGCTGCAAGCAGCGAAGGAGGTAGCAAGCATGGCGCGGACATTCAGAGGAGTTTTCGATCTCGAGCAGATTCGAGGATACGCAGAGGCCCACATCGATGAAGCCGAGTGGATCGACGGGCCGTGGGGAGAGAGGCGCCGCACCTTGGTGATCGAGACTTTGGTCGACGGTTGGCACGGACATCATATCCCTGCCATGGTTTTGGAGCTCTTCGGAGAGGCAGACGGGTACGGTCCGGAGGATCCCCACTATAGCAAAGGGGAATGGACACTCGACACGCTGATGCTGCTGGAGAACACAATCACAGACGCTCTGAATGAGGCTCTCCCGTCGAAAGGATACTATTACATTGGGTATCATGAATACGATGGCTCGTATTGCCTTTTCTACGAAGAATACGAAGAGGAGGAAGACGACATGATCGAAGTTGTTGTGATCGAAGCTGGCGCCAACTACTTGGACAAGCTGGAAGTCTTCGAAATGGAGCTGCCGGCAGATGAAGACCAAGCCGTCGCAGAAGCCATTGACGCTGTCGCAGCGCTCGGCTACACAGAAATTCCCAATGGCAGCGGCGGGTGCTGCGCGTACGTAAGCGACAGCTTCGAAGGAGATTGGATCGCGGTCACCGTCGAACCTAACGCAGAGGAAGAAGAGGAGGAGGAGGAGAAATGAGCGTCTGGTTACTGTTGGCGCTACCTGTTATGGTCATAATAGCAGCAGCTACGAAAAAATAAGAAAGAAAGACGGTCGAAAGACCGTCTTTCTCTTTGTCCAATCTCAGGCACCGGTCTCAGCACCGGTCTCCTGAGCACCGGTCTCCTGGCACCGGTCTCCTGGCACCGGTCTCCTGGCACCGGTCTCAGCACCGGTCTCCTGTGGTGAACATGTGATCATGTGAACATCTGATCATGTGAACATATGATCATATGAGCGTATGTCAATATGAGGCTGAAGCGAACCCCTGTTCTCCC
>DUVY01000152.1 GCA_012840805.1 Clostridiales bacterium
ACATGGTGGAGGCTGGAGCGCAAAAGGCGCTCCGGACCTCATAGCCTGTATAAATGGTCGGTTTGTAGCTTTTGAATTAAAAATCAAAAATAACGACATGCAACCGGACCAAAGGATTCATATGAAGCGAATTGAAGCGAATGGAGGTTTGCATTATTGTCCTCGATCTATTGATGAATTCATTAAAATTATAAAGGAGCTTCAAAATGTTTTGGGAATATGATAACGGATATTTTAAAGCACTTTTAGACATTTTAGAGTTTGTCAATAGTCATAGCGAAATAATCAATCATGATTACAGAGGAAATAAAAAATATACATTACTTATTAATCTTATTAAATATCTTGCTAAAAACCCAGAAAAACGAGAGCTTTTTAAAAAATATGGTGGTTATGTTGAGCTTATAGTAAATGATACAGAAATTATTAATTTAAAAGAAATTAATTAAAAGAAAGGAGTGATATTATCATACAAATATTAATTAATGGTAAAGATAGGACACGTAAATATGATAAATTTGGTAGCGAAATACAATATAATATAACTTGGGATTCCGATAAACCTAATAAAAAATATTTAACAATATTTAATTTTTGTGAATTTGCTTCACGTAGTTATGATATTTGGAATAGCAAAGATGGTGATATCTTAGAAAGAATACAATATCATGAAAAATTTAATGTTATTACAAAAGATAAGTTTATATTTAATAAAAATAGATATTGGTTACAAAATAAATAAAATTAGGGTATTTAACTTTTGGGGTGGTTTTAATAGATAGGAGGTTTGCTTATGAGAGAAATTAAGTTTAGAGCATGGATAAAAAATGAGAATGAGGAAAAGATGGTTTATGGGAAAGATGCAACAAGTAGTGCTCATTTTACAGATAGTTTTAAGTATAGAAAAAATGAAGTTGTATTAATGCAATACACAGGATACAAAGATAGAAATGAAAGAGAGGTCTATGAAGGTGATATATATGCAATGGAAGAATATAGGCATGAAGAAAAGACAGTAACTTATTGGACAGTTGTATGGGATGAAAAAGAATATGGTTTTAGTCTAGTAGCAAATATAGAAAAAAGCTATAGAGGAGAAAAATACAGAGAAGATGTATATTTACCTCTAAGGTTAATCGATGGGGACAGAATGAAATATGCTGGGAATATATACGAAAATCCTGAATTAATGGAAGGATAGTGTTGAAAGGAGTAGAACCGAAGACGTTTGACAGGATTATGAAAACCGTAAAGGAGATAAGAATATGAAGTGTGAAGAAAAGAAGGAAAGTGAGGTGATAGAGAATGAGTAATACAAACATATTCCAAGTAGATTACCTGCCTGATGAAAAGAAAATAAAGATTAATCTTCCTGATGAAGTATGGAATAGCATTGATACTATAACCTTAACAAGATTTTTTCAGGAAGAATTAGTCGTTGAAAAACAAGAAGAAAGCGAGGGGGAGGAAGGATGACACCACAAGAAATAATCCAATGTTGCGAACGACAACTAATGCTAGGCAGTCCTAACGTAGGCTTTTTAATACCGGGAAAGTGGGGAAAACAGAACACAAGACGATTGTGGCCTGGTGGTCCAGAAGGTGAAATTGTATCAGAAATCTCAGGTAGAGGGATATATGTAATATTTGACGCTAAAGAGGTCATGGAGGCAACAAAAAGGAAGATGAAGAAATTTGGAATACTAGAAAGCGAGGGAAAGAAAGG
>DUVY01000105.1 GCA_012840805.1 Clostridiales bacterium
GCTTGATAAGACAACGGCGCTAATCGAAAAGGTGGACAGCTGGGTAGTGTTCGCTGTTTGGAACGCTGCATTAGAACAAACTAAACCGCAACATACGCCATACAGCGAGGAACATTATAAAGCGGCTGCCAAGTTAGCGCATGATGCGGTCGTTAAAACCCAAGCGAACTATATACCCTTATACCGTTCGGCGATATTAAGGTCGCAGAGCTCATTCTTACAATTAACCACAATGTTCATGGGTGAGCCACTGCAACAATTCAGCCAAGCGGTAGAGGCTATTGACAAGATTATCGTGGCTGATTATATAACAAAAAACTCCAAAGACGCCGATGTTATCGCGAACGCCGAGCGAATTAGAAAGCAAGCCTTAACCCAAGCTAAAAACACTTTTTCAATGCTGACCGTCAATAGTGTTTTGTTAGTAGCAATAACTCAGGCGTTTAAATACTTGCTAGGCAAGCAAGACGAAGAAGACCCGCTAAAAGACATTGGCAACGATTTTTTTGGGTATCGTTACGGGTATGTTCCCGTTCGTGAGGGATATACACAGCTACCTTGAGGGGTATGACATAACCAATATGTATTACACAGGCTTAACCACAATTGCGACTGCATTCAAGGACGCCGCAAGCCTTTTAGGCGGGGACACCGAAAACACAGCAAGAAATATGCGCCGAACCTTGATAGGCGTCTCTCAAGTCTTTGGTGTGCCCTTAAGGAATTTGGAAACATACTCTAAAGGTGTGATAGGCTTGTTTAGTCCGTCGGCGAGGTATAAATACGAAAGCGTGTTCTATAACCAGCCTTATGTCAAGGACCTGCAAAAAGCGGTTGACAAGGGCGACGATAAAATGGCGGATACCATAACAGAAATGATGTTAAAAGATAAAGGCATTGGCAAGACCGACGCTAAGACAAGAATGGAGATAATTAAACTCTATGCGCAGGGCGAGAATGTTCTCCCGTCGGGCGTGGGCAAATCTATTACTATTAACGGCGAAGAACGAGAGCTCACAAAAGCCGAAAGGCGCCAGATATCAAGCATCTACTCACAGGCGGATATAACCAAACTCACAAACTCACCCGAATATGCTAAACTTACAACCGCTCAAAAAGCCAAAGCTATACGGACCCTATACAGCATTCAAAGGGAAAAAGCCTATGCCAAAGTTTTAGGGCTAGAATTACCCAAGCGAGCATTATTCGCTTATGCCATAGACCCCGCAATCATAGCGTATGTTTTGGCAATGGTGTCCGATATGCAAGGCGATAAAAAACTAATAATACAGCGTATTATCAACCAGCTAAACGTCCCCGCTTCACAAAAATATATGCTTATGGGCATGTTGGGGTATCGAAACAAGAACGGCGCGGGAATAGTAAGGGCGTATATAAACAGACTAGACCTTACCAGAACAGAGAAGCAAAGTTTATACGAGCATAGCGGGTATTGATTTGTCATTTATAGCGCATTAATTCTTGCAAAAACTTTTGTGAAATTTAAAAATGTGACTTTTGTGTGACTTGAAAAAGAAAAACCACTATATTTTGTGGCATATAGCGGTCTCTTTATACTATATATTGTATTGGTGCCGAAGGTGGGACTTGAACCCACACATCCTTGCGGATACGGGATTTTGAGTCCCGCGCGTCTGCCAATTCCACCACTTCGGCAAGCAGTCATTGAGCATAAATAATATTAGCATATCTTTTGATTTATTTCAATCATTTGCGCCATTTTAAAATAAAATAATTTTTGGAAATTTTATTATTAACATATGCAAACCGTCAAAAAATCTAAAAGCAGATTAAAATATGCGCTAAAAATCTCTGTATTTTTTAGTCATTTTGCAACAATATATAGACAATTTTTGCGGATATTTAATTTGGGCATTTACCCTAAGATTGTTTTATTATAAAATTTATATGAAAAATTTTGCGGGGAAGGTTATGAAAAAAGCGTATTTGGATTCTTTTTATAATTTAGTTGAAATGCTAAAACAAGATAAGCGTTGTTTAGGGGTATGGTATTTTGGCTCGGTCGCTCGCGGGCTAGAGGATGAGTATTCGGATATTGATGCTGTATTTTTAATAGACGACCAATATTTTGAGCAGGTATGCGAAGAATTTTCAAGTTTTATTCAAAAGATATGCGATGAATTAATTTTGGTTTGGCCCGAGGGCTTTAATTGCGACGAGCTAAAAAACTTCCAATATATTTACAAAATAGGGAATGATTTATATGCTTTGGATATATTCTTATTAAATAGCCAAAAAAACGACTCTTGGATAGCGCGGGCGCATTACACTGCGCTAAAGCCCCAGGATATAATTTTTAGCAAAGACCGCGCGGTAGAAAAAATTATCCAAAAAGCTCCTTCAGGCTCGACGCTGTCTTTTGGCATATCCTATCTTATCAAGACTTATTTTACTCACCTTAATATGATTATTAAATATTTTTTAAGAAAGGATTATTTTAAGCTAAAAAAGAATATAGATGTTTTATACAATATACATATCGAGCTTTTGCTGACAAAATACGACAAAATCGTATGGGGCGATTATTGTAACAAAATAAATCAGTGCCTGCCGCCCAAATTACAACAGCGCCTAAAAAACTACTTACCCTTTTCCGATTTAAAAATCCTAAAAAAGCAAATTTTGGATTGCGCGCTATGTTTTGCGGAGGACGCCCAAAAGATATGCGCCGAGCGCAATATGGCTTACCCAATCCGCGCCGAAACGGTTATAGTCAACGAATATAAAAAACAGTTAGGATTATAAAATATAATCAAGACATTTGAGCAATTTCAAAATAAAATATAAATAAGGTTAAAAATTTATATTTGATTATTTCTTTTTATAATAATTGTTATTTAACATACTAAAGTTCAAATCTAACCGTCTTAGCCCATGCCGTTGCTTATTAATTTTGTAATTAATCAAAAATCTTTATAATAAATCTTTTAGCCCATAAAAACTTTTAACGCGAAAAGCAGCATAAAAAAACCCGCCTTAATAATCATCAAGGCGGGTTTTTGGTAGGACTGAGTGGACTCGAACCACCGACCCCCACCTTATCAGGGTGGTGCTCTAACCTGCTGAGCTACAGTCCTATAAATATATATCTATTAATTATACCTATCAATCTAGTTTGGTGGAGGTAAGCGGAGTTGAACCGCTGACCCCC
>DUVY01000132.1 GCA_012840805.1 Clostridiales bacterium
AACAAGTGAGGGAAACTCTAACTCTTATCAATGACTATGTGCTCAAAGACCCCCTACCAAAGGACGAACTAGAAATCATCCTGCGGGACGAAGCATTTTTTGAAGCGGGGCAAGCAGCGGTAGTCAGTGAGTTTTTCGAGGACAAGAAGTTTCTCCATTGGAAATTCGCCGAAGCTCTACTCGAAGGGCTTAAAGTGATCACCTATCACGATGTTATCTACACCTACAGAAACGGTTATTACCAGAACAGGGAGCGCACGATTGAGCGTGAGATGCGATCAATGTATGAGGCTTGTAGTATCAGGCAGCAAAATGAAGTGAAGCGGTATATTCAAGATGTGACTACCCTCGATCCAGAGGATATTGTCATCCAGAGAGAAGTCGTGAATGTAGTGAATGGCCGAGTGGATCTACTCACGGGCGAGCTTTTACCACATACACCCGACATAATCGAGTTCTCACAACTGCCCGTCTACTATGACCCCCTCGCCCCCACTCACGACCTTTTAGAACAAACACTCATGAATGTGTTTCAGCAAGACCAGGAGCTTTTTAACCTATTTGAGGAAATGGTGGGCTACTTACTCGCCAAACACGCTCTTTATCACAAGGCATTCGTCCTATTCGGCTCCGGCAGGAATGGAAAATCCACCATCTTAGATGTACTCAAGGCCTTTTTAGGTGAAGAAAACTACAGCTCCGTTGAACTTGCCTCACTCAATGATAGGTTCAAGACGGCGGAATTAGAGCACAAACTAGCCAATATTGGTGACGATATAGGGGACAAACCCATCAAAGACACAGCTGTACTTAAAAAACTTATATCGGGAGACTCTATCACAGTTGAACGAAAGAATCAAAATCCTTTCACATTGAATAATTATGCAAAGCTGATCTTCGCAACGAACAATATCCCGAAGGTGTGGGACACGTCATTTGGTATGGCGGAACGTCTCATCATGATACCGTTTAACGCTAAGTTTACCAGGAATAACCCGAATTATGACCCTAGAATCAAAGAAAAACTCACCACGCCCGAAGCTCTAACTCATCTGCTTAATATGGCACTAAGGGGTTATCGCCGTCTGATGCACCAGAGAGGTTTCACCAAACCTAAAGCAGTGGATCGCCTTTTGACCGAATATTTCAGCGAACTCACCCCCGTGCGCCGCTGGATTAAAGACGAATGTCTACAGTCGGAGGATTTTATTGAGCAACCAGCCGCCGAAATGTATTCGAAATTCAAAGGATGGGCGAACTTGACAGGAGAGGGTAATAACATCTCCCAACGAATCTTCAATTCAGAGGTTAAGAATTTCTTTGATCTGAAGGTTGAGCCGATGTGGAAGAGTGGCAAAACCCAACGGTGTTTCGTGTCCGGATAGTCTGGTAACTCATTACGGAAGCCTCACAGGAGCGTAATGATTCCTTACGGAACTTCCGTTAGGAATTGGAATATACGGTTAAACGAGGTGCTAAATACAAATGGAAAGGAGGTGTCTATGGTGAACAGATTGCCAGTGCGGGTCAAATCCTTACGATATTCGTAAGGAAATGACCCTTTCGTAGGGCTTCCGTAAGGCACTCAAAGCACC
>DUVY01000131.1 GCA_012840805.1 Clostridiales bacterium
TATTCAACATAATGAACAAAGCCCTCCGTTTTTGGGTTGCCAGTATCACAGCGAACAACACCAAAATAAACTTGGAACCACTGGAATATTCGCAGACTGAACAGACAGAAGAAATGGATGTTGCAGATTTTGCAACATCTGAAATTGCCAATCTGTTTGAGAAATTCAAGATGGATAACCGAATAAGAGAAGCCTTAACCAAAGCCGGAACTATTGGAGATGTAGCAGCTCACTTGTACTTTGACCCCACCAAGAAGCCCTATGGCGGTGCTTTTCATGATGTAGAAGGTGAGATATGTTTTGAACTTGTATCCGGCACAAACGTATTTTTCGGCAATGCCAACAATGCAAATGTGGAAGAACAACCCTATATCATCATATCCGGTAGAGATTTAGTACAGAATTTGAAAGATGAAGCCACCCGATACATGGCAGAGCAGGATGAAGTTGAACAAATTACAGAAGAAAGAGATTACACTAGCAACGATATAGAGGTTGAAGCAGACGGATACGGAAAGGCAACGTATATCATTGTTTATAAGAAGAAAACCATCACAGAAACCAAGCAAGAGATTACTCAAGTTGAGGTTTTAGACGAATTCGGAAACCCCGTACTTGACGAAATGGGCAATCCTTTGATTGAGGAACAAATCGAAGAATACGAAGAAGAACGGGAAACTATTTTAGTAAGCAAATGTGTGAAGAACGCTTATATATACAAAGATGTAGATACAGGGTTATCACATTACCCGGTAGCGTGGCTTCCGTGGGATAGGCAAGAATCTCAATATCATGGCAGACCACCACTTGCAGAAGCTATGGAGACACAGATATTCATTAATCTGATGTTTGCTATGATTATGTTCCATCTAAGCATGACAGCCTTCCCCAAAGCGGTATATGACACTGATAAAATCCTAAATTGGACTAACAAAATCGCTGAAGCTATACCAGTACGAAACTTAAGCCCCGGCGACAATATCAAAAATATAGCAGGGTATTTAGAACCTGCTCAAATGTCACCACAGATCGTACAGGTAATTGATATGGCCTACCAGATGACTAAGGATTTACTAGGCGTAACAGAGGCAGCCCTGGGCGAAATCAACCCTGAACAAGCAAGCGGAAGGGCTATTATAGCAACAGTGGAGCAATCCCAAGTCCCGTTAGAAAACACCAAAGCCAACATGTACATGTGGATAGAGGATATAGGAATAATCCTCTTGGACATGATGGGCACTTATTACGGATTGCGCCCGATTGTAAGGGAAACAGACGGAACAAGGCAGGTTGAGTGGTTTGATTTCTCCACGCTGAAACATATTTACCTCAATATCAGGGTAGATGTAGGCACAACTAACATCTGGAGCGACCAAGCGCGCAAGATGGCACTTGATAATCTGTTTGTAAGCGGTGCTATTGACATAATTCAGTACCTCGAGAGACTAGACGACCAAGATATACCCGACAGGCAAGGGTTAATTGACGAACTCAAACAAACCATGACCGATAAGCAGTTTATTCA
>DUVY01000106.1 GCA_012840805.1 Clostridiales bacterium
GCACAAGCAAAAACGGGTTATTAATAATCACAAACAGATTAGTTAACGCGTTATTGACAGTATCGTTTCCTTTAAAACTGTCTCCCATAAACTCAAGTCCGATAAAGATAAGCCCGATGCCTACCAAGGCTTCGCCTATTCGGCTCAAATTGCCTTTTTTGTCAAGCATTATCATCAAAACGCCGACCAAAGCCAAAAGCATAAAATACAGCGATATATCAAGACTTTGCAGCACATACAAAAAGGCGGTCAAAGTCGTACCGATATTGGCCCCCATAATTATGCTTGTCGCCTGAAACAGCGTCATAACGCCCGCGTTGACAAAGCCTAAGACCATAACGCTTACGGCGGACGAGCTTTGGATAATGCCGGTCGCTACCGTGCCTATGCCGACTCCGGCGAGGCTATTATTGCTTATTTTATTAAAAATTTTGCGTATGCTTCTGCCGGCGGACTTTTCCAAGCCTTTGGACATAGTGTGCATACCAAATAAAAAAACGCCCGTTCCAGCCAGAAGCTGAATACAAGCGCGTAGTATCTCCAAAAACTTATCCATTTAATATTATAAGCTCCATATTAAATTTTGTGCTTTAATAATATTTTAACCGTCTAATAATAATTTTGTCAAACAATAAGCCCTCAAAATGCCCAATTCATAAGCAATTAACTAGTTCTATCAATATGTTTCCCGTTTTTGTCTTATAAATATGCGATTTTTTAAATAACGCAAGGATTTTTCAAAAAATCAAATTAGCCCGTCAAAGTTATATTGCCTTAGCGCCTCATACAATACGATCGCGACCGAGTTGCTGAGATTAAGCGAACGCAAATTCTCATACATAGGTATTCTTATGCAACGGTCATAATTGCTATGCAACAACTCTTCGGGCAATCCTTTGGTTTCTTTGCCAAAGACCAAAAAACACCCTCTCTCAAACTTGACATTGGTATATCGCTTTTTTGCCTTAGTGGTAAGATACCAAAATTTCGCCTGCGGATGCGTCTGTTGCAGTTGCCTAAAAGAATCATAATAACTGATATCGGCAAAACGCCAATAATCAAGACCCGCTCTTTTTAGATGCTTGTCCGACACCTCAAAACCTAGCGGTCTTACCAGATGAAGTTTTGTATGGGTCGTTGCGCAAGTGCGTGCGATATTGCCTGTGTTTTGGGGGATTTCGGGCTCAATCAATACAATATTAAACATCGTCTTTTGGTCCTGTTTTTTAAAAACATTATATAACCATAGATTCAAAATGTTAAATAATATTTATAAAAAATTAGAAAATATCTCTTTGTATTTGTCTTTTTGGCGGGACTTTAACATCGCGCCGTCTTTTTGGCATTCAAAATCTATTTGCATAAAATTCTTTTTTGAATAATATTGAACCGCGCCGTTTTGGTCGCAAAGATAACTGCTATGCGGCTCCGAACAAACATTGCAAATGCCGTTGCTCAAAGACGCAGAACGCGCCATTACCATACAGTCTTTGGGCAAGCCTCTATCTATAAGCGTTATCAATAGATCGCAATCGCACACAGCCAAAAGTCGCGAAGTTTCGGGAAATAAAATATCGTTGTGGATTATAATTCCCAATTTGCCCTTGTCGGTATCGTATATCTTAAAACCTTTGCCTTTGTCATAGGTTTGGTCAAAGCTATGCACCATATCGTTAATGTCTAAGATATGTCCGTTTTGAATAACAACGGTTGATTTTCGCTTGATTCCATAAAAATTAGTGTCCATCGCGGCTAGGACAATACAATTTTTGGTTATGGAAAGCAAGACCAATTCAGCGTAAGTTTTTGACTCGCCGTTTAATTCTCGCGCTAAGTCCACGTCGCCCGTAACGCCAAAAGCGAAAATTATAATGTCAACTTCGCTTACTTGCTGCAACTGTGACAGGGCAAAGTCCTTGACGGTTATTGAATTGATAATCGCGATATTCATATCTATATATTATATTACCGTCCATATAGCCGTTGTGAAGAAAGAAAATAAACGCCGTTAAAATGAGATTGGAAAATCTATTTTTTGCTTGGGCTATCGCGCATAAAGTTTGCGCTAAAAATTATTTAATAATACAAAATATCCTTAATAAAAAAACGCTTTTTATAAAGCGCTTTTTAATAACTCAATAACTTGATTGATATCGTCTGTTTGATTGATTTTGTTTTTTATCTCGCGCGAGTTTGGAACGCCTTTTAGATAATGGTGGGCGTGCTTTCTAAAATTAATCGCCGCCCTTTCTGGCTCAAAATATTTCAAAAGCTCGTTAATATGCATCAAGACGGCTTCCATAAGGGTCAAATCAACGGATTTATCCAAAACATCGGCAAAGATTTGGGGATAGCCCAAAGCGCCTCGCCCTATCATAACGCCGTCCGCCCAATCAAAAGCTTGGCGGTAAGACTGCTTGTCCTTGATATCGCCGTTGGCGATTACGGGTATTGAAACGGCGTTTTTTAACTTTTCCCACGCCTCAATTTTCGCCCGACCGCTATAAAAATCCGCTCTTGTTCGGGCGTGCAAAGTCAAAGCGTCCGCGCCGCTGTCTTGGCACATCTTGCCAAAGTCTATATAATTTTTGGTATCGCGGTCCCAGCCCAGCCTAAACTTGACCGTGACGGGTCTATCTTGGGCGGCGGCTTTTACAGCCGAGATAATTTTGGACGCGAGCGGCAAATTTTTCATCAGCGCGCTGCCCTCGCCGTTTTTTACCACTTTGTTGACGGGACAGCCCATATTGATATCTATAATATCAAATTTTTCAAGATAGGGGCTTTGGACGGCTTGCGCCATAACTTCGGGGTCGGATCCAAATATCTGAACGGCGCTTATTTTCTCATATTGCGAAGTATGCAGTAGCTCCAATGTCTTTTCGCCGTTGTGTATCAGCCCTTTGGCGCTAACCATCTCTGTAACCGTCAAACCAGCGCCAATTCGAGCGCATACCGCTCTAAAGCCGGGTTCGGTGAAGCCCGCCATTGGCGCCAAAATCGCGCCTTCGCCCAAATCAATATCGCCTATTTTCATTCTTGTTCTTTTGCCTTGTTATAAATTTGGTCAAGCTGCTGTAAAGTATATTCCCCGAAGTCTTTGCCGCTGTCTATGACCGCCTTTTCTATTTGCTCAAATCTATTTATAAACTTATCCGTCGCGCCCTTTAAGCAAAGTTCGGCGTCGGCTTTTAACATCCTTGCCGTATTGACCAAAGAAAACAGACAATCTCCCAATTCTTTTCGCGCTTTTTCTATATTGCCGTTTTTAATTTCGGTTTTTAATTCGGCGATTTCTTCGTCCGTTTTTTGTAAAGATTGCTCTATGGTCTCAAAGTCAAAACCGACCGTCGCCGCTTTTTTTTGGACTTTTTGGGCGCGCAAAAGCTCGGGAAAATGCTTGGGCAACTGTTTCATATCTTGGGTTATAGTTTTTAGTTCTTTTTCTTGGGCTTTGGCGCTGTTCCAGGCAAATAACGCCTCTTTCGCGTCTTGCGCCTTAATATCGCCAAATACATGCGAGTGTCGGGATATTAACTTCTCGCACAAAGTATCGATTACATCCTTAAGCCCAAATTCGTTGTCGCGCTCGGCAATCATACAATGAAAAACAGATTGAAGCATCAAATCGCCCAATTCTTCTATCAGCTTTTGCTTGTCATTTTGGTCTATGGCGTCCACCACTTCATACGCCTCTTCTATGGCGTTGATGCGTATGCTTTGGTGCGTCTGCGCCCTGTCCCACGGACAGCCTTGCGGACTTAATAAAATTTTCATTATTTCCAGCAAGTCGTCAAAGTTATACTCTTGTTTGTTTTTGAGTCGCTCTTTTGAATCTTTCAAAATCCTTATTCCTTTTTTTGATTATATCAGCAATTATACCAAATTTTTATTATCTAGTCATTAAACCAAAAAATCCGCCTGTTGTGTTTTCGCGGATTTTTTTATTAGAAAAGATTATATTAATTTCAGCCCTTTTTTTCAACCAGCTTTTTTAATATGGGTATATCCGCAATCTCTCGCTCTGTCAAAATATTCATAGCAAGGCAAAGCCCAAAATAAACGCCCGCGCTTAGCGCGATGGCTATTAACAAAGAAAGCCTATAATCAAAGGCGTAGCAAAATAGCTGATAAGCGTAGTAAGCGCACAGTCCCATAAGCCCGACTGCGATTAAGGGTTTGAGAATCAAATTGATAATTTCATAGCGTATTTTGATTCGTTTTTTTAGGGATATTAAGTTAAGAGTCATCGCCGTCAAGTAACATACAAGGCTGGATATAGCCGCCCCATAAATTCCTATTAAGTCAAGCAATACAAAGTTAAGCAAAATTTTTACGCCCGCGCCTATCAAAAGATTTTTTACAGGCGCGAAGGTATGCCCCAAAGACTGCAACACCGAAGAAGTTACCGTCAAAACACTCACAAAAACGACCGAGACCGAATAAATAGATAGCAATCTCGCCGCGACCAAAGGCTCGTTGATCTCGCCTATTTTCAAGCCGCCGCCATATAAAAAATCTATAATGGGTCGCGCATATATCAAAAGTCCCACAAAGCACGGCAAAGACAGCAATACTGTAAGTTTAAGCGCCAGCGAGGATTTGGTCTCTACCGACTTGATATGCCCTTTTACCTTTGAGGCGGTTATTGACGGGATCAAGGCGATAGATATAGAAATCAACAAAACAACGGGCATATTGACCAAAGAACTGACAGTGCCCGAAAACAACCCAAACAGCGTGGTAGATACCGCCGAACTAAATGTTTTGGACAGAATATTAATGACCAGCGCGCTGTCAATAAGCTGCGTTATGGGCATAATTATAGAACTTATGGTCATAGGGATAGAAATCGCATAAATCAATTTGATGTATTTTTTTAACTCATTTTTGGGGTAGGACAATCTCAAGCGGTTTTTGTCTTGGTAATATTGCCAGACAATTACAATCATTGCCGCAAATTCTGATAAGGTAACGCCTAATACGGCGCCAAAAACGCCCATAGCCAGCCCATAGCCTCTAAAAGCGTATGCCAAACTCAAGCCCGCCGCCATTTTCACAAACTGCTCTATTATTTGGGACAGGGCGCTCGGGAACATATTTTGCTTGCCTTGAAAATATCCCCTAAACGCCGAAATCACCGCCACAAAGATAACGCTAGGCGCTATGGCGATATAACTCAACGCCGCCGAC
>DUVY01000208.1 GCA_012840805.1 Clostridiales bacterium
AGCATTTCAAGCAGTTGTTAATAATAGACCAGACCTGTTTAGTAAAGAACAAAAGGAATGGTATGAGCAGATATTACGCCTGATGGCCCTTACTCATGATTTGGGACATGCTCCTTTTTCCCATGGCTCGGAGGCGGTTTTTCCTAATAATTTATCCCATGAGGATTTTACAGAAGAAATAATTATGAAAACGGAAATCGGCGATTTTATTCATGAAATTGGGCAGGAATTTGTAGAAAAATATGACGAAGAATATAACATCACTCCGGAGTTGATTTGCTCAATATATCGTGGGCGAAACATTTCGAACCCGGATTTTATATTTTTGAAGAAGTTCCTCGATAGTGAGCTGGATTGTGATAAAATGGATTATCTTCTCCGAGATTCTTATTATTGTGGTGTAAATTATGGACGATATGATCTGGAAAGACTGGTTTCAATGCTTACCGTTTATAAAGAAGATAATAATAACTTATATCTTGCGATTAAAAAAGGTGGACTCTGTGCTTTTGAAGAGTTCGTTTTAGCCCGATATTTTATGTTCATCCAAGTTTATTTCCATCGGACACGAAGGTTTTTGGATAAAATGTTGGTCGAATTCCTAAGGCAAAACCTGTCTGATGGGAAGTATCCTGATGAGGTTGGTGAATATTTAACTTGGAATGATAATACGGTATGGCGCTTGATAAGAGACGCTCAGGATAAGGATGAATATGCCAACCGATTGATGAACAGAAGAATAATGAAGTGTGTTTACGAATCGCCAACTCATTCTGAACATATTGACCAAAATATCTTTAATTATATCAAAAATGTATTGGGGGAAAAAATTGGGAAGGACAATTTTATCTATGATTCGGCTGATAAACTAGCGCATAAAATTCCGCTCAAGCATACGATCGATAGTGAGCAGGATATTCCTGAACAAGCTATTCCGATTATTCTTGACCATACTAAGACTCCTGGGACAATTAGCACAGAATCGGGAGTAATTAAGAATATGACGGAGCCGATCAATATTTGGCGGATTTATGCCAAAGAGGAAATGGCTGTGAGAGCTAAAAACCTTGTTAATGACATATTTAATAAAATGTCATCTTAAAGGAGGATAACCATGAATAAGCTTGGGAGGTTAATCCCGATAATCAGGGAAATTAGCCGGGTTCAAAAGCCGGGTAAAAAGACTCTGCAAAAGCTGGTATATTTGATTGAAAGAAAAGGAATTAAACTAGGTTTTGATTATTCTATCCATTATTATGGTCCATACAGCTCGGGATTGGACTACGCAATTCATCGCCTTGAAATGCAAGGAGTACTTAAAATTAATACTGAAGGAATGACTCACCAGATTGTGCTAACGGAAGACGGTGGTTTAATTTGGGAAGGGGAAGAAGAGACATTAAGTGGAGAAGAATTACCATTGTTCGAAGATGTTATTGCTAAATTTGCTGCAAAATCCGCTTATGATCTTGAGATAATTACGACCACCGATTATGTGGCCCAACAGCTTAAAGCTAACGGTGAATCATGGGATCACGACAGCATAGTTAAGGGAGTAAAGAAGATCAAAGGAGATAAGTTTACCCAAGAAAAAATTGAAGAAGCCATTGCTATTCTGCAAAAGGAAGGGTATTTAGAACTATAAAATTGGGATAGATTCTATAATATTTAATCTCGATTCTGATCGTTTGTAATTATTCGGGATAAGAGAATGAAATGCTTTGGGGTTAGAACAGGTTAAAGTGTCTGAGGACAATCATTATACCAGGAGTTGAAGAGTAACTTGCCGAATACCATCACCGGCATCAACGACCACCTACTTTCCTATCTCCATAGGTCCATCGAAAAAGCAAAGGAGATCCGGATCATTGTCGCTTTTTTAATGGAATCCGGAGCGAAACTGATCGCTGATGATCTGACAGCGGCTGCCGCTCGGGGTGTACCAATCAAGATTCTGACGGGAACCTATCTGTCAGTGACCGAGCCCTCGGCGATCTATTACCTTAAAAGCAGATTGGGAGCGGCTGCGGAGATCCGGTTTTATAACGACCCGATCCGGTCCTTCCACCCCAAGGCTTATATTTTCGAACATGAGGATGACGGGGAAGTCTATATCGGCTCTTCCAACCTATCGAAGGCAGCCTTGACCGATGGTGTGGAATGGAATTACTGTTTGACCCGGAGTTTGGCCCCGGAGGATTTTGCGGCCTTTGTCCGGACTTTTGATGAGCTCTTTGTCCATCATTCCTATGTAGTGGATGAGGAGACATTGAAGCGCTATGCGGTCTCCTGGCGAAAACCGCGGTTGACTAGGGGAGAGGCGCCAAGTACTCTGGAACCGGCGGAACGACCCCAGCCTTTTGGCGCGCAGATCGAAGCCCTCTATTACCTGGAGCAGGCGCGGGCGGAAGGTCTGACCAAGGGGCTAGTGGTCGCCGCCACCGGGGTGGGCAAGACTTATCTGGCGGCCTTTGATTCGGTAAAGTTTAAGCGGGTGCTCTTTGTCGCGCACCGGGAAGAGATC
>DUVY01000107.1 GCA_012840805.1 Clostridiales bacterium
AATTTTCTCTTTACCCCTCGGGGTAAAGGGAACTGTAAAACAAATTTATTATACAAACCGTTGCACTTGTAGTTGCAATTTAAGTAATAAAAAATAACCTTAATCTATTGTTGTATATAAATGACAATTTTGATATAATTATGCAATAAATAGGAGGATGCACCCAAAGTTTTTTTAGGGCATCACTAAAACCAAAAAAATTTTTTAAGTATGGCATCTAATACTTTAGAGCCATAACGGAGGTTTTTATGAAACAAAGGTCATTGTCAGCCAACATCGCGTTATACGCGATATTTACCGCGTTGCTTGCGGCGTTTTTGTTTTTGCCCTATGTCTTTTTGATACCGTTAATTATTATGGTAATCTTTATGGACTTTAAGGCGTCTGTTTATATTAGTATAGCTTGCGGCTTGATATCTATTACATACGCTTTTATGATGGCTTCTTTCGTCGCTTTGGCGTTTAGACAATATCCGCTTATAGCGATAATACCTAGATTGTTTATAGGTCCCGCGGCGTATGGAACAAAAATAGCGCTAAGAAAATTAACCAAAAACAGCAAAAATTTTTTTATGCGCGAAGTATTGCCTTATAGCATAATAGGCGCCGTCGCCACTTTGACCAACACTATATTGGTGGTCGGCTCATTCGCGATATTCGCTAGGGGTTTTTCCGCTTTGGGCGTAGCGATGCCTTTGGCGATAGGCGAGATGTTAATCGCGGGCTGCATAGAGCTTGCCATAGCGATTGTAATAACGCCCGCTATTGTATTGGCGCTAAAAAAGGCGGACAAAAATCACTTTTTAAATTTGGAAGAAGCGTAGAAGGAGAAAAATGGTTTTAGTTATTGACATAGGAAACACTAATGTAAAGCTGGGCATTTTTAAGGAGAACTTTTTGGTAGCAAGCGGCAGAGTCGCCACGCATTACCGTAGAACTTCTGACGAATACGGTCTATTGGTAACCAACCTTATAGAAGCGAACAATCTTTCGAAAAATGACATAACAGGAATTATTATATCCAGCGTTATACCCGACCTTAATTACACTTTTGAGCATATGTGCGAGTTTTATTTTGGGATAACTCCTTTGGTATTAGGCGCGGGCGTAAAAACCGGGCTAAATATAAAATACGATAACCCAAAAGAAGTGGGTAGCGACCGTATAGCCATATGCGTCGCCGCTATGAAAGAATATGGCAAACCGCTAATCGTCGTGGATTTTGGCACCGCGACCACTATCAATGTGATTGGACCGGATAACGAGTTTTTGGGCGGATTGATTTGTCCCGGAATCAAGACTTCTCTTAGCAGCTTAGCCGATAGCACGGCAAAATTGCCTAAAATTGAATTAATAACGCCCAAAAGCGTAATAGGAAAAAACACAGTCGCTAATATGCAGTCAGGGATATTCTATGGTTTTGTCGGCTTGTTGGAACACATTATAAAGAAAATAAAAGAAGAACAAAACCTTCAAGACGCCAAGGTTATCGCGACGGGCGGGTTGAGCGAGTATGTTATCAAAGGCACTAATGTAATTGACCGCATTGATAGAAGATTGTCTTTAAAAGGGCTTAATTATATTTATCAAATGAACGACCCTACCGTTACAAAAAATAAATAAGGAGATATTATGAAAAAAGTTGGCATAGGCATTTTGGGGCTGGGAACAGTAGGCGGGGGAGCCTATCAGATTTTGACTCAAAACCATCAAAATATTTTGCGCAAAGAAAATCTAGATTTGCGGGTAATTAAGGTTTTGGAAAAGGCGCCTGATATAGCCATAAAAAAAGGCGTGCCCAAAGACAAAATAGCCGCCAGCATTGACGAGATAACTTCCAATCCTGATATAGATATTGTAGTAGAAGTCATAGGCGGAATAGAGCCCGCAAAATCTTTTATTGAAAAGTGTCTTACATCAGGCAAGCATGTGGTCACAGCCAATAAGGAACTTATCTCAAAACATTGGAGCGAGTTAGAACAAATCGCCCAAAAACATAACAAAGGCCTATATTTTGAAGCCAGTTGTTTAGGCGGCGTTCCAATCATAAGATCTATTATAGAGGGCATGCAGGCAAACAATATAATTGAGCTAGCCGGGATTTTTAACGGAACGACCAATTATATTTTGACCAAAATGAGCGAAGAAGATATGAGCTATGCCGACGCCTTAGCCGAGGCGCAAAAGCTAGGTTATGCCGAGGCAGACCCCACAAGCGATGTGGAAGGCTACGACGCTATGTATAAACTTAATATTTTATCCACTTTGGCTTTTAGAAAGCAAATTCCGCTTGAGAGTATATATAGAGAGGGCATTACCCAAATAACCAAGACAGATATACAAAGTGGCAAAGAGTTAGGCTATACAATTAAGTTGCTAGCGATAGCCCGAATGTATAATAACTCTTTGGAAGTTAGAGTTCATCCTACTTTTGTGCCTGATAAGCATCCTTTGGCTAATGTAAGGGATTCTTTTAACGCCGCTTATCTTGTCGGCAATTATGTGGGCGAGATAATGCTTTATGGAAGGGGAGCGGGCGATTTGCCCACGGGTAGCGCGATAGTCAGCGATATAATTTATTGCGCGCATCAAGACAATCCCCGTTATTTAAAATTTGACAGCAAGTTAAACGATATTAAACTTGTTACTGATTTTAAGTCCAAATATTATATGGTGCTAAACTGCGCGGACAAATCCGGTGTTTTGGCGCAAACGGCGGCGGTGCTTGGTAACAATCAAGTGAGCATTGACAGCGTAATACAAAAAGGCAAGCACAAAGAGTTCGCTAGAGTCGTGTTTTTGACCCACAAGACTTCGGAGTTGTCAATGAAAAAGGCGATAAAAGAACTCAAAGAATTAAAAGTTGTGGACAGCATAGAAAGCGTTATAAGAGTGTTAGATTAGGATGATTTACATATTTTGTCAAAAAAAGTAAAATAATAAGGTAATAAAAGCAAATCAAACCAAAAAATATTCAAGAATAAACATGGCAAAATATGGGACAAGTTAAGAGTTTTAGTTTGACAAATGAATTTAATTAATGTATATTTTATCTGTTAAACTAAAAAGACGCTTTGGCTGTAATTAAGGAGAGATTACAACATGAAAAAATTACGCAGACTTATTATATCATTCTTGATTTTGATAATGAGTTTGGCGCTATTATCGGGAAATTTGATGACGGTATTAGCTGCTGACACCAGCATAATTCAACCCGTTACCATAGGCAAAGCGCCCAAAGAAGGAACAGTAGGGCAAGAAGTGGATTTGGGCGCGCTTCAAAATTGCGATGTAAGAGTAAAAGACCCCTTAGGTAACGACATTGAATTAACTGATGACAGCAAGTTTACCCCCTCAAAAGCGGGATATTATACAATTAATGTTTACGCCGCGAACGGTGTTTTTTATGAGGGCTTCAAAATAAATATTACCGTGGATGACGCGGTTATATTAATTCCTTATAACGGCGCCGAAATCCCTACATACATAAATACAGGCTCCGATATAAAAATACCAAAAGCCTCGATGGTAGTTTATGACGAAGACGGAAAAATTGATGAGGAAAAAACCGACGAACTCAATTATGATATTGAATATATCGTAACCGACCCCGAAGGCAACGATACGGTTTTGACCGCGACAGAAGACGATTATTTGACTTATAGCGGCGACAAGACCAATACTTCGGGCAGTTATATTGTTAGATATAAGGCTTCTACCGATAACAACGCGGTTGTAAAAACAACTGATTTTATAGTCAACGCTCAAGAGGGTTTTGAAGACACCCAAAAACCCGAATTAAAAATTCCAGGCGTTCCAAATTCAGCTCCTCAGAGAGTCAAATTGACTCTACCCAAAGCGACAGCTACCGACAAAATAGACGAAAATGTAAAAGTTACTATCACTGTAAAAGACAGCGATGGCGAGAATGTTTTGGAAGTGGACGACACCGATCCCAAAAATTTGGTTTTGGGAACCGATGAAGTAATTTTTGATAATAACAATAATAGGTCATTCTATCCTTGGAAGCCGGGTCTTTATAATGTCAAATATACCGCGACAGACGACAGCGGCAACACCGTGGAATCAACTTATGTTATTAATATTTCGGATACGCGCGCCCCTGTGATAGAACTAGACGAAAATAAAATACCCGAAGTGTGGGCAATCAATGTTGAAAACGCTTCAGGCAAACTAATAGGCGACTCTAGCTTGCTGGTAGTGCCCAAGCCCCAAGTATGGGATAATGTTACCCCTCAAGAAGATATAGAAGTTTATTTCTCTGTAAAAAACTCTTCGGGTCAATTTGTATATGACTCAAAAGAAGAAAACCAATCCTCTCTTTATAAAGAAGGATTTATAGACGAAAACGATGATAATTATTATCTTGACTTTGATGTTTTGACTTCTAAAACCGGCACATTTACTTTAACTTTCACGGCAAGAGATAGAGACGCCAATGGAAAGTTGAAAAATTCTTCTTACAAACCTATATCCATTGATATCAAAGAAGAACTAAAAGATACCGATTATCCCAAGCTTCAAGTTGTTAATATTCCTCAATATGTAATGGTAGATGAGAAGTTTGAAAAACCCGCCTTGATTCCTTACGATGAAACCTCAAAGGTTATAACTGAGGAAACATACGAATTCACAAATGAAGACGATGAAACCATAGAATTTGATTTTGAGGATAAAGATTATTTCATACCCGAAACCGCGGGTCAAATAAAAATAACTTATAAAGTTCAAGACAGCGTAGGCAATAAAGTATTAGATAAGGATGAAAACGAAGTTGATTCTTTGACTTATACTATTGATGTTTATTCTGATGTTATTGACACTAACGCGCCCACATTTAAGGCGGACTCAAAATGGATAGACGCCGACAATTCCGAAACATCGTTGTTTGTTGACAATGAAGGCGATCTAGTTCAAAGAATTATTTATTATAATGATGCGGGTTCTAAGAAAGTAACCGTAGCCGATATAGTAATAGAGTCGGCTTCTGATGAGTATGACTTTATTGGCTATGAAGTAATTGTGAGAGAACCCGATACAAAAACTATTGGCGAATCAACATATCAAGGCGTAGGTCAAAAACTTAACACAACGGTAAAAAGCAAAGTTCAATTTAATGACGGCACGAACAAATGGGAGCTTGTTTTAGAGAAAATCTCATTTGAGGTTAAAAAGGAAGGCAAGCACTCGCTAACAATAAGAGCGTTTAATATCAGCGGAGCTTCCACTCTCGTGACCGTTACATTTGATGTTGAAAAATTTACTCCCTCAGGTCCAACAAGCTCAAGCGGCAGCGGAGGTATCTCTTCGCTTTCTAGCGCCGCTACCATTCCTAATGAAATGGAGCTTAATAAACCTTTTACCTTGCCGTTGAAAGATATTGAAGGCAACGAATTCGTCGCAAGAGAAATCACTGGTCCCGCTTATGAGATTATGGGCAATGTCTTTACGCCCAAAGCGATAGGTCAGTTCACTATAACTTTAACCGCCGAAAATGGCGATGTGATGAAAGAGCATGTTACTTGCGTGGATACCGTATCTCCTGTGTTTAAACTTTTGGGCGAAATACCTTCTTACATCAAAAAATATGACAAAGACGATAATCCCGACGCGTTTATTACGATTCCCGAAGTGTCCATTATAGACAAGGGAACATTAAAAGAATACAGCGTAAAGGTAGTGGATAATAATGGCGAAACCGTGAACATAACGGAGAATGAAGAAGGCAAAGAAGGCTTTGTGCCTAGAGTTGATGGAACATATACTATTACCTATACGATTAACGATGCGGGTAATACGGCGACATATTCTTTGAAAATCAGAGTAGGCGACTTAATTATGCCGAGGATAATTGATGTTTCCAAGATAGCTCCTTCGGCGACTAAGTTCAAACAAAACGACAAATTATATGTCAAAGAGCTTGCCAAGGATAATGTTTCCGACAATGTTACCAAAGCCGAAGACTTGACAATAACAAGAACATTATACGGACCTAACGGCAACGCCATATCAATTGAGCGCGATGATAAAAACCAAGAATTCTATACGCTTAAAGACGCGGGAAATTATACTCTGGCATATACTGTTAAAGACGAAGCGGGCAACGTTTACACCAAAGAATTTACAATAACCGTAACAGGCGAAGGAAAAACCCCGTTCAACTATCAGATACTGTCAACAGTATTGATTATAACCGCCGTGGTGTTGATTGTTGGCGTTGGAGTATATTTCTTCAGGTTTAGAAAGATAAAAGAAAATAAATAAGAAACTAAAAAATTAAAATCAAAAGGGCTGGTAGTTTATCAGCCCTTATTTTGCATTGTGACTAAAACTTGCTTTTGGGGTTTAGACTAAGATTGTTAAGTTATGATATAATATAGCTTAACTACAAGAGACAATGCGGGTGTGTTATGTATGATATTGCTATAATTGGAGCCGGAGTGATTGGATGTTCTATCGCCAAAGAATTGACCGAGTATGATATCAAACTTGCCGTTTTGGAACGAAATATAGATGTAGCGATGGCGGCGACGGGCGCTAACAGCGGCATCTTGCACGCGGGGCATGATTGCGAAACAGGAACATTAATGGCTCGTTTTAATGTGGAAGGTAACCTAATGTTTGACAAGATATGTCAAGACTTGGATGTGCCTTACAATCGTTGCGGGTCTTTGGTTTTGGCTTTTAGTCAAGAAGAAATCAACAAGCTGGAAATTTTAAAAACAAGAGGAGTTAATAACGGCCTTAAAGATATTAAAATTATCAAAAAAGATAAGATATACAAGCTAGAACCCAACATCAATCAAGGCGTTATGGCGGCGTTATGGACGCCCACAGCGGGGATAATCAACCCATACGAGTTAAATGTCGCGCTTATGGAAATATCCAAAGCTAACGGCGCGGAGTATTATTTTGAATTTTGCGTAGACGATATTAAGACTATACATTCCGACAAAAAGCGATATTTTGAAATTTATTCTTCTAAAGGCGACAAGATAAAAGCGCGAAGCGTCATAAATTGCGCGGGAGTCTATGCCGACAAAATCGCATCATTAGCAGGCGATAACAGTTTTTCAATATCAGCGCGAAGAGGCGAGTATATTATATTTGACCGCCCCTCGCCCGTTAACCGTCCTGTTTTTCAAGTGCCTACCAAAATGGGCAAGGGCGTTTTGGTTTCGCCTACTGTGGACGGCAATTTTTTTATAGGGCCGTCGGCGCAAGACATACAAGACAAATCTGACAAATCGGTTACCTTAGAGGGCATGCGGACAATTAAAGCCGCGGCAACCAAGACTATGAAGGACTTGCCATATAACAGACAGATTAGCATCTTTTCGGGACTTAGAGCCATACCTAGCGCACAAGATTTTGTCATTGGAGAGTCCGTCAATAATTTTTATAACGCGGCAGGCATCTGTTCTCCAGGGCTTACGGGCGCGCCCGCCATAGCCCGATATATATGTCAACATATAATCCAAAAATTTGGCTTTATAAAGAAAAAATCTTTTATAACCAAAAGAAAAAGAATAATAAACTTCAAGTCCGCGCCTAACAGCCAAAAAATAGAGCTTATCAAAAAAGACATAAGATATTCCAATGTAGTGTGCCGCTGCGAAGTCATCACGGAGGCTGAGATAGTCGAGGCAATCAAGCGGGGAGCTACCACGGTTGACGGTATAAAACGGCGCACAAGAGCGACCATGGGCAGATGCCAAGGGTCATTTTGTATGCCCAAGATTTTGGAAATAATGTCAAAAGAATTAAACATAGAAATGAAAGACATAACAAAATTTGGCGGCGACTCTTACATAATTGCGGGCGATATCCGAGGTGAAAATTATGATAAGAAAAGCTGATGTTTGCGTAATCGGCGGAGGACCCGCGGGCATTGAGGCCGCCAAAGAAGCAAGATGTTACGGCGCGAAAAAAGTTATTATATTAGAAAGAGAAAATGAACTAGGCGGCATTTTAAACCAGTGTATTCATATCGGTTTTGGGCAAAAATTATTTAAAGAAGAACTTACCGGTCCCGAATACGCCCAAAAGATTGCCCAAGATATTCAAAGCGATATTGAAGTCCTTTACGAGACTTATGTGTTAAGCATAGACAGCAATCTTTTGGTTACGGCTATAAGCCAAAATTTGGGGCTTGTAGAGATTCAAGCGGGCGCTATTGTTTTGGCTATGGGCTGTCGAGAAAAGCCCCGAGGCGCGCTTGAAATATGCGGCTCGCGTCCCAGCGGCATATTTACAGCGGGCACGGCGCAACGGCTTTTAAAACTTTATGGCAAGCTTGTAGGAAAAAATATCGTCATAATGGGCACTTATGATTTGGGACTGATTATGGCAAGACGGTTTACATACGAGGGCGCGAAAGTTAAAATGGTTGTAGAATCAAGATCGTATTATATGGGACTATCGCGCAATGTCGCGGAATGCATCAACGACCTTAATATTCCTATGTTGCTTAACACCAAATTAATCGAGGTTTTAGGCAAAGAAAGACTGCAAGCCGTCAAAATTGCGCCAGTGGACCAATACGGCAATGTGGACTATAACCAATTCAAAATAGTAGAATGCGATACTTTGGTGCTGTCAGCGGGACTAGTGCCCGAAAACGAGCTAGCTCAAAACGCAGGCGTAGCATTAAACTACGCTAGCGGCGGCGCAGTAACCGACCAATATTGCCAAACATCAGTAAGGGGCATTTACGCGTGCGGCAATGTTTTGTATGTTCACGATTTGGCGGATCAAGTAACCGATGAGGCGAAAATCGCCGGACTAGGCGCCGCGCGGTTCGCAATGGACGACTTTTATCATAATAAGCCCAAGTTTTTGGTAAAAAGCGCGGGCTATACTAAATACACTATGCCTTGCATTATTCAAAAGACAAAAGACCCGATAAAACTCTATTTTCGGGTAAAACAAGCGGTAAAACCAGCGTATATAAGCGTAAAATGCGGCGGCAAGGAAATCTATCGTAAAAATTACAATATTTTGATACACGGCGAAATGCAGCCCATAATTCTAAACGGCAAGGACATAGACGGCGACATAGAAGTATTATCTGGAGAGAGAACATGATTCAATATGTTTGTATAAAATGCCCTTTAAGCTGCAAACTCAAAGTAAAAAAACAAAAAGACAAGATAGTTGTTTTGGGCAATAATTGCGCTAAGGGCGAAATTTTCGCCAAGCAAGAGTTTTTGGCGCCCAAACGAACGGTAACATCGCTTGTAAAGATAATTAACGGCGACAAGCCCGTATTGCCCGTCAAGACCAGCGCGCCCATACCTAAAGAAGAAGTTGATAAAGCGCTAAAAATAATCTCACGAATAAAAATACAAGCGCCTGTAAAAATAGGCGATATAATTTATAAAAACATATGCGAAGATGTGGATTTGGTCGCGACAGCTAATACCAAAATCTCAAAGATTGCTAGAGATTGATTACATAATTTTATTTTAAGGAGATTTAAAAAATGCAAGACCAAATCAAGACTTCCAAAGTAAATTTGCCCAAATACACCAAAGGCGAAGAGATTTTCAATTGGATAGGGCATTGCGTAGGCGCAGCACTGTCAATCGCCGCGCTGGTTATTTGCGTAGTGTTTTCCGCTTTATCGAACGAGTTAAGGTCTTGGAAAGTGGTAAGCTGTGCGGTTTACGGCGCTACATTGATTATTTTATATACTATGTCAACGCTGTATCACGCATTGCCCGTGGGGCGAGCCAAAAAAGTGTTTAGGATAATAGACCATTGCTCAGTCAGTCTGTTAATCGCAGGAACTTATACGCCCTATACTTTGGTAACATTAAGAGATTATAGCAACGGCTGGGGTTGGACTATTTTTGGGATTGTATGGGGCGCCGCTATTTTGTCTATAGTATTGACTTCCATCAACCTAAAAAAATACGAAAAGATTAACTTAATTTGTTACTTGACTATGGGTTGGTGCATAGTTATCGCTATAGTGCCTTTGTTTAAGAGCAATCTTCAATCAGGCGGGTTTGTTCTGCTTCTATTGGGCGGCATATTATATACTTTGGGCGCGGTTCTTTATGTTTTGGGCAAAAAACTAAAACTAAAATATATGCACGCCGTATGGCATTTATTTGTGCTAGGGGGCAGTATTTTGCAATTTTTCTCAATACTGTTTTATGTTATTTGAAAATGACTCTTATTGATATAAAAGGTTTAGGCGAAAAAAGGCTAAAGATCTTAAAAGACGCGGGCATAAACGACCTAAAAGATCTTTGCGCCTTTTTTCCCAAAAAATATTTTGACACAATGCAGACAAACGCCGATGTCTGCGAAGACGGCGAATATGCGTTGCTTAAAGCCAAAGTATGCGACACGCCCATAACCAAATACGCGCGCAAAGGCTTTAATTACACTATAATACCGTGCAAATGTGTATTATCAGGCGTTAATTTTAAGGTTATTTTTTATAACCGCCCTTATTTATCCAAAACAATAAAACAAGAAGAATATCTAATCTTTGGTCAAGCGTCTATTAACAAAACGCTTACAATACTTAATCCCGTAATGGAACTTGCGCAAGCACCCAATCAACTCAAAGGGATTATCACAATATACAACTCAATCAAAGGCATTCCCAATAATATTTTAAGACAAGCGATAGCTTTGGCGTTAAAAAAGCTGGAAACAAAATCAATCTTGCCTTTTCAAGACCGTCAAGCGTTGGGACTAATTGACTTAAAACAAGCCTATGAAATATTGCATTTTCCTAAAGATCTGGAACAAAAAGACATTGCGGCGAAAACCGTTGCGATAGAAGAATTGACCAAAGCCTTGACTGTCTTTTGGCTGAAAAAAAATTACGACCAAAAAATCAGGTTGTTTAAATACAAAGATGTTCGGGATAAAATTACCCAAAAAATTAAGCAATTGCCTTTTGAATTGACCGAAGACCAAAAAATCGCTTTGGGAGAAATCTTTGACGATTTATCGCGCCCACAAACAATGAACAGATTGCTTCAAGGCGATGTTGGTTCGGGCAAAAGCATAGTGGCGTTTTTGGCTTTGTATTTTGCGGTTTTAAACGGCTATCAAGGCATTATGATGGCGCCCACTGAGATTTTGGCGCGCCAGCATTATAATAATCTAAAAAATTTGTTCCCCCAAACCGATATTGTCTTTTTGTCCTCGGGACTAACCTCGAAAGAAAAAGCACAGGCGCTTGAAAAAATCAAAACAAACGCTCAAATAATTGTCGGCACGCACAGCTTATTTCAAGAGAGCGTGGTTTTCAAAAATCCCGCCATAGCGGTCATTGACGAGCAGCAGCGGTTTGGCGTAGCCCAAAGAAAAGCTTTGGAAGATAAGGGCGGTGTTATGGACATTTTGCTTTTATCGGCAACGCCTATTCCAAGAACACTATCTTTGGTTTTATACGGCGATTTGGACATAAGCCAAATTAAGACCAATCCCAAACAAAGAGCGGGCGTAATTACCAATTTTGTCCCCGAATATAAGCTTGAGGATATGTATCAATACATAATAAAAAAAGCAAAAGAAGGCGTCCAAACATACATAGTCGCGCCCAAAATAGAAAACCAAACAGAAATAGACGATGCGTCCGTTCAATCTTTATATAATGTCTTAAAAAGAAAATTAAAAGGATTGCAAGTGGGGTATATACACGGAAAGCTGAAAGAACGCCATAAAGATAAGATAATGCAAGATTTTAAAGACCAAAAGATTAATGTTTTAGTGTCCACAACAGTTATTGAAGTAGGCATTGATGTTCCCACAGCGGCAATTATGGTGATTTTTGACGCGCATAGATTTGGCTTATCACAACTGCATCAGTTAAGAGGAAGGATAGGGCGCGGCGAAACAAAAGGCTATTGCTTTTTGGTTACCAATACCAAAAATCCTGAGTCTAAAGAAAGACTTACTGTTTTCAAAAACAACGAGGACGGATTTTATCTGGCGGAATATGATATGAATATAAGAGGCGTTGGGGATTTTTTGGGCACCAGACAGCACGGTCTTGCGGGCGTATTTAATAATTTGACCATAAAGCCCGAATGGATAAATACCGCAAAACAACTATCAGCCAAAATTTTGGATAAAGATAATAAGGACAACATCCTAAAACATATAGACTCGTTAGGTTATCATTATAAGCAAATA
>DUVY01000011.1 GCA_012840805.1 Clostridiales bacterium
AGATTTTATCTAAAGTAACTTTGTCTGATATTCCCAATCTATTCATTCCGCTGTCAATTTTTATATGTATCTTGATCATACCGCTATGTTTTTTGGCAAGCTCCGTTAAGAGTTTTAACTCCTCGTGGCTATGGATAGTTAAGGTAATATTATTGTCAATCAACTCTTTTATGGTAACCATATCGTCAAAGCTTCCCATTAACAAAATATCGTTATTGATATTGGAATCCCTTAACATAACGGCTTCATTGGGTCTTGCGACGCCAAAACAATCAGCCTCTTCTAAAGCTCGAGCTGTCTGAATAATGCCGTGTCCATAAGCGTCCGCCTTGATTACGGCGCATATCTTGGACGCGGTGTTTGATTTTAAAATTTGAAAATTATTTTTTAGCGCGGTGAGATTGATTATACAATAAGTCAAAATATTTTTTCCTATATAGATTTTTCTATTAGTTATATATGAAAAATCCAAAGGAAAAAATGATAAAAATCATTAAATAACAAAGCCGCCGTCAACATTCAAAATCTGACCAGTGATAAAATCAGCGTTATCTGACGCCAAAAAGTATATGCTTTTTGCAACATCCTCGGGCGTTCCTAATCTTCCCAAAGGCGTTCTATCTTTCAGAGCGTTAAGCTCTTCTTGTGCGTATTCGTCCAGCATTTGAGTGTCAATGACGCCCGGACAAACGCAATTAACATTTATGCCCGATGGACCTAGTTCTTTTGCCAACGCCTTAGTAAGCCCTATCACAGCTGCTTTGGCGGAAGAATAATGCGCTTCGCAAGACGCTCCGCATACGCCCCATATCGAAGATACATTAATAATCTTTCCCCGCTTTTGTGAAATCAAAAACGGCAACGCGGCATTTAACACAAAATACATACCTTTAATATTGACATCAAAAATATTGTCCCAATCTTTTTCTGTTATGTCTGTAAACAATTTGGTTTGAGCGATGCCCGCGTTATTGACAATCACATCCAGACCGCCAAAATCGCCTATTGTCTGCTTGACCAAATTAACGGCTTGCTCATGTATAGACACATCAGCTTGATACGCCGCGGCCGAGTAGCCGTTTTTTATCATAAATTTCATTAAGTCTTGGGCGTGATTGCGGGATTTGTTATAATTAATTGACACATTGTATCCTTTTTGGGCAAATAAAATCGCGGTCGCCCTGCCAATGCCTTTGGAAGCGCCTGTTATTAATACTGTTTTTTTCAAATTCTTATCCCCCATTATTAGTCAATATCATGGTCTTTTAGTCTTAAGTTGGCAAAATGTCGGGCTAATTGCGCTTTGGCAAGTTTGTATTCTTTTAAGGACTGTTCTTTTTTCTTTTTTATAGTAAGCGTATTGTCTTTGGGTTTTTCGTATTCGGCGTCAACTTCATACGGCCATTTTGCCATTTGCGCCATTATAATCACTTTTTTGGGGCGAACTTGTATAAAACCTTCGCCGTTGCTAGCTTCCATCCATTTGTTTTTTTGGCGAATTCTAATTGTCCCAGGCTTTAGCGCGGTAACCATAGGCAAAGCGTTATACAATACGCCCATTTCGCCCGATGTTGAGTTAAAAATTAATGACTCAACATAACCCTCAAAAAACAATCTATCAGGCGTGACTATTTCCAAATAAAACTCATTTATACCTTTTTCCATAACAACCAAATATACGATAATTAATTCATTTCGGCGGCTTTTTTCTTTACCTCATCCAAATCGCCGACCATATAAAAAGCGTTTTCGTTAAGCTCGTCAACCTCGCCGTTTAGTATAGCCTTGAAGCTCTGCGCGGTCGCTTTGGCGTCAACATATCTACCTTCCATACCGGTAAACACTGACGCCACAAACAAGGGCTGGGACAAAAATTTTTGCATCCTTCTCGCCCTATATACAATATTTTTATCTTCTTCTGACAATTCGTCCATGCCTAAAATCGCTATTATATCCTGAAGTTCTTTGTATCTTTGCAAACTTTCAGTAACTTTTCTTGCCACATCGTAATGTTCTTGTCCAACTATCGCGGGTTCCAAAGCTCTGCTTGAGGACTCAAGCGGCGCTACGGCGGGATATATTCCTTGCTCTACAATCCTTCTGGACAACACAGTAGTCGCGTCCAAATGCGCGAATATAGCCGCTGGAGCGGGATCTGTCAAGTCATCGGCGGGAACATAAATAGCCTGAATGCTGGTAATCGAGCCGTCTTTGGTTGAGGTAATTCTTTCTTGCAAAAGCCCCAATTCGTGCGCCAAAGTAGGCTGATATCCTACCGCGCTGGGCATTCTGCCCAATAACGCCGAAACCTCGCTGCCCGCTTGAACAAACCTATAAATATTGTCAATAAACAGCAAAACATCTCGGCGCATTACATCTCTAAAATACTCAGCCAAAGTAAGTCCTGTAAAAGCCACTTTCATACGCGCCCCTGGGGGCTCGTTCATTTGACCAAAAACCAAAGCCGTTTTATCCAATACGCCCGATTGGGTCATGTCTTGTATCATCTCATAGCCTTCGCGGCTTCTTTCGCCTACTCCGGTAAAGATAGAATATCCCCCGTGCTCATGCGCGATATTCCGTATAAGTTCCAAAATCAAAACTGTTTTGCCTACGCCCGCCCCGCCAAATAATCCGATTTTTCCGCCCTTGGCGTAAGGCGCAAGCAAATCTATGACTTTAATACCGGTTTCTAATATCTCTATATTGTTTGATTGCTCGTAAAATTTGGGGGCGGGTCTATATATGCTCCATTTTTCTTTGGTTTTAATCTCGCCTTTTTGGTCGATAGGCTCGCCTAAAACATTGATTACACGCCCCAAAATCTCTACTCCCACGGGCGCTTTTATGGTCTCGCCTGTGGATATTACCCGCATTCCGCGCGATAAGCCTTCTGTCGCCTTAAGCGCGATGCAACGAACGACGCCTTTTTCTATATGAGAAAATACTTCCAAAGGCGCAATAATATCGTCTTCATAAATAACTAATTTTTCATATATCTTGGGCATATAATTATTGTCAAACTTTACATCAATTACGGGCCCAATTATTTGTAAGACATAACCATTATTAACTTCTTTTTTCATTAAAATAATCCTTTTTACGCGCTTATTTGAATAATGTTGATGTAATGATTTCGCTTATTTGGTTAGTAATATTTTCTTGCCTTACCCTATTATAATCAAGGTTAAGTTTTTCTAAAATTTTAGTCGCGTTTTTTGTGGCGTTGCTCATAGCAAGCATGCGGCTTAGGTGCTCGCTTGCCACCGATTGCACAAGAGCGCCGTATAAAACGCCCGCAAGATATTGCGGTGTTAACTCCTCCAAAACCTCATCAGCGGAAGGCTCGTATAATAATTCCTTGTAATAATATTCGTCCTTATCTTCTTCTATCTCAACATCTTTGGTAATTTCTTGCGCCTCTAAGGGCAAAAGTTTGATGATTTTTGGACGCATTGACGATGATTTAACCATTTCAGTATAAACGACATAAGCTTTGTCAATTAAGTTTTGTTTATATAAATAAACAATACTGTCCACTATATCCGCGGCATCCGAAAATTCGGGGTCTTGGGTTAGATAAGTAAATTCTATATCAACCATTATTTCGCGCTTTTGAAAAAACTCGCGGGCTACTTGCCCAATGGCGATTATATATTTGTCTTCAATATTTTCTATTGTTTTCCACGCCTCAATCAATACATTGTTATTATAACTGCCCGCAAGCCCTTTGTCAGAGGCGATAACTATAAAAATAGAGCGATTGCCCTCTCTTGACCGCATAAATACATTGCTGACATCTTTTGAATGAAGTATTATGTCGCTCATAACGCTTCTAATGCGATTAAAAAACACCAAATTACTCTCATACACGGCAAGAGCTTTGCGCATTTTGGAGATTGAGATTGTTTCCATTGCCTTGGTTATCTGCCGCGTTTGAGATATGCTTTTTATTCGTTGCTTTATGTCAGTTAAATTTTTCATACCTTATCTGGGTTAAAAAAATATTCTTTATATTCAATAACAGCTTTTTCTATTTGTTCCATATTTTCTCTTGTTAGATCGGATGTTTGGGATATATCGTCAATGATATTAGGATGAAAGGTTTTTATATAGTTTAACAAGCCTTTGTTAAATTCCCTAACTTGCTTTACGGGAACATCTTTTAAAAATTCTTTATTGACGACATACAATAATATAACCTGTTCTTCCACAGAATAAGGATAATACTGCGGCTGTTTTAAAGTTTCTGTGGTCTTTTCGCCTTGACTTAAAATATGTTGGGTTGAAGCGTCCAATTCTGAGCCAAACTGAGCGAAAATAGCTAATTCTCTATATTGAGACAGCTCAAGCCTTAATTTGCCCGAAACCTTCTTCATTGCGGGTATTTGGGCGTTGGAGCCCACTCTAGATACCGATAAGCCGACATTGATTGCGGGTCTTATGCCCGCGTTAAATAGCTCGTCTTCCAAATAAATTTGACCATCGGTAATTGATATGACATTGGTGGGTATATACGCCGAAATATCGCCCGCCAATGTCTCAACTATGGGCAACGCTGTCATTGAGCCGCCGCCCATGTCGGCGTTTAATTTTGCGGCTCTTTCCAAAAGTCTAGAATGCAAATAAAAAATATCTCCCGGATAGGCTTCCCTTCCAGGCGGTCTTTTGAGCAATAATGACATTGTTCTATAAGCTATCGCGTGTTTTGATAAATCGTCATAAATAATCAAAACATCCTTGCCGTTATACATAAATTCCTCGGCGATAGCGCAACCGCAATAAGGCGCGATATATTGCAAGGGCGCGCTGTCACACGCAGTAGAACAAACAACGCATGTGTAGTCCAAAGCCTCATGTTCTTTTAGGATGCGCGCTAAATTGCTTATGGTTGAAGCTTTTTGACCTATAGAAACATAAACGCAATAAACATCCTTGCCCTTTTGGTTGATAATTGTGTCTATGGCTATTGAGGTCTTGCCTGTTTGTCGGTCGCCTATAATAAGCTCTCTTTGCCCTTTGCCAATAGGAATCATAGAATCTATCGCCAAAATACCCGTTTGCAATGGCGTATCGACTTTGTCTCTTTGCATTATAGACGGCGCGGGCGCTTCTATGGGGCGGTAAAAATCGGTTTCTATCTCGGGCAATCCGTCTAATGCACGCCCCAAAGGATTGATTACCCTGCCCAAAACGCTATGACCTACAGGAACGGATACGATCTGCCCTGTGGTGTATACCGTCATGCCTATGGTGATTTTGGTTTCATCACCCAGAACAACGGCGCCCACTTCGTCTTTTTCAAGGTTAAGCGCAATCGCCTCTACGCCGTTTTCCAATCTCAAAAGCTCGTTGTTTTTGACGCTGTTAAGTCCCGAAATTTTTATAATACCGTCGCCATTATAAATGACCGAACCAGCTGATATTATTTGGGTCTTTTTGAGGGCATCTTTGTCTTGAAGTTGGATAAAGCGGCTTTTTAATGTGCCGTCATAATAAACCCCGTTGTCAATAACCAAAATACCGCCCAAAATATTGGGGTCTATTTCGTATGAAAAAGCGATATCTTTGCCGCTATGTTTCTTCTTGAAAACTTTTTCTATGCGGTTTTTGGTTTGGTCGTCTATCTTCTGACTTGTTATGACTCTTATAACCGACATTTAGCTCTCCCATTCGCTAAGGGCATCTTCTATAAGCTTTTGATGGTCTTGTTCGTTTAACTCTCTTTGGACTATTTGACGCGCGATGTCCATAGAAATAATCGGCACTTGCTGTTTGCAAGCGTTAAGCGCGCGGGCTTTTTCTTCATCCATTTCTTTTTTGGCTTTTTGAATAATTTCTTGAGCCTTCTTTTGCGCCTGCTCTATAATTTCTTGACTTTTAAGCTTAGCGTTTTTGGTAATCTCTTCGGTCATCTTTGCGACTTCTTGGCGCGTTTGACGCAAAGCTTTTTCATGGTTTTTCTTTAACTCAAGCGCTTCTTTATTAAGTCTTTCGTTTTCCACAAACAATAACTCAAGCTGTTCTTTGCGATTGTCAACTATCTTTTTGACGGGCTTATAGACCAAAAAACGAATCGCCACTATCAAAATCACAAGGTTGATAGCATAAAACAGCATTTCTTGCCAGCTTAACCCTAAACTTTCTATTATTCCGCTCATAATTTAAAAACCCTTTTAAATTAACATCATAATAGCGATAAATGTTCCGTAAATAGCCGTCGCTTCGGCAAACCCAAGCCCTATGATAAGCACCGTTCGAATTTTGCCAGCGGCTTCGGGCTGACGGGCAATGGCTTCCACCGCCTTGCCAGTGGCGATACCTATTCCGATTCCCGCGCCTATTCCTGTGAATACCGCCAATCCAATTCCTATGGGCGCAAGGTCAACTTGTCCCAATAAGCTGGCGATACTTAGGCTTAAGATTTGAAGCTGAGATAAAATTGTTCGTATCATATGGTTCTCCTTTATCTATTCCATAACTTCTGATATAAAGCACATTGAAAGCATAATAAACACATAACTTTGCATCAACGCGTGAAACACGGTAAAAATCAAATTTCCCAAAAGCGGATACGCAATAGGAAAAGGCAATGAATAAATCAAGTGCATAATAAGATATCCGCTAAAAACGCTTCCAAACATTCTTAGCGCCAATGAAAAAGGCACTACGCCGTCAGTTACTATGTTTAGAGGATTGGCGTATCTTAATAATCTTCTTAGTTTCTTTTTTCTTATGCCGTAAATTTGAACAATAACAAAAGTTATAACGCCCAAAACAAGAGTGACATTAAAATCGGATATCGGCGGGCGAAGCCCCAACATCTCTACTAGCGTGCCCAAACAAATAAAACAAGCCAATGTAAAATAGACAGGCGCTACAAAGGACGCGCTCGGACCTGTAAGTTCTCGGGCGTTGTTTTCAATAGAACTTACCAATCCCTCTAAAAACAATTGAAACGCGCCGACTTTTTTGTTTTTTTGCCAGCGCGGCACAAAAAACACCCTTATAATTATGGCGGTCAAAATCAACCCCAAAACAACGATAGAAAAGCTTATCATTGTCTCAGTCAGCGTTAAGCCGCCTATTTTAAATTCTCTAGCCTTAAGATCGGGCATCGCTTGACTAAGTGTTATCATTTTTTATAATCATCCTCTATTAGCGTCCAAAATTATTGATTTCTTATTTATTAATATTTGGGCAAATTTCAGAGCATTGTTATTTGATTTTTTTATCTTCTTGGCATAGCAATTTGTATTTATTTAATATAAATACGGGATTATAAGACAACTTAGCCTTTCTTAATCCTTCTATTCCCATGTCCTCTTGCCTGTTTACATATTTTACATCCTTAAAAAATTCTTTGACGCTAAAATTGTTAATCGCCGCGAAAATTCCATCATAATTAATATCGGCTTTTTCAAATAAAACATTGCCCGCTTTTTTGTTTGGCAAAATACTGTTTATGGAAAAAGCTTTTATCTCGCCGTCAATCTCAATCACTCCGCATTTTAAGTTAAGGGGTTTGTAATTTTTTAACGCCAAATCTAGCGCGGTTTTTTCGGCTGTCGGGCTTGAGCCGTTGTTTTTCAGCCATAAATCATACAAGTCCATACACTTCTGGTAATCAGATTCTTTATATTCCCTAAAAATGTATTTATATGATTTTTTAAATTTGTTTATATGGTTTCTTTTAGCGTGATATTTTTTCCCTTTCAAATCTTTCAAATCTTTTGTAAGATATATATAATCAGAAAAATCCCTGTCGTATGCCAATTCATAGCCCGCAATGCCGCTTATTTGATTTAGGTCTTTTACTTCGGCTTGGGCGATAAAATGCTTGGCGCAATCCTCAAATCCATAAATCATTTCAATATAAGGTCTTATGTCTCTTTTGGTCTTGCTTATGGGGAAATAATATGCCTTTTTGCCTTCATAGATGTTATAAATAATCAAAACATCGTCATCGGCAATGGCGTATCGCGCGTTGCCTGAAACATTCCAACAAAAAATGGTGCTAAAATCATTAGCCGATGAAATGCTGTCATTACTCTTAAAAAATTCGTCAAAAATATTTTTTTCGTTTATTGTAATTGGTGAAAAATTGAGATTTTTAATTGTTTTCATAAGGTATCCAAATCTTTAGTTTTTTATATTATCTTTTCAAAATTATGTTAACGCTTTAAACCAAAAGACCGTCCTCTTTTTAGTTGACGGTCTGGTGCTTTTTGAGCCAAAAGTTATTTATTTAAAATCTTTTAATAACTCCGCTAACGGTGTGTTGGTAGCGCCTTCTTTCCACTGAGTAGGAATGTCTACCGCTGACCTGTCAACTTTAGCGCGCCTGTGGGATTCTTTAGGTTTTTCTTCGGACTTAGAATTTTTGGGTTGAAGAACTTTTTCTTCTTCGGGCAAAGCCGCTTTTATGCTAAGCGAGATTTTGCGATTTTCCTCGTCAATTTTAATCACTTTGGCGGCAACTTCATCGCCCACCTTTAAGACATCGTTAATGTTTTTTATATAATCGCGCGCCGCTTCCGAAATATGTACTAATCCTCTTATATTGTTTTCTATATCGACAAACGCGCCATATTCTTCTAATCTAGCGACTTGTCCTGTTACAATAGAACCTACAGGATACTTTGCGGCGATTTCTTGGAAAGGATGAGGATGTAATTGTTTATAGCCTAATCCGACTTTTCTTTTTTCTCTATCTACGGACAAAACCAAAAACTCATACTCTTCGTTTAGGGTCAATACATCTTCTACTTTGCCAACTCTGTTCCAAGAAAGGTCTGAAATTCTGCAAAGGCAATCTAAGCCATCAACATCTACAAACGCTCCAAAAGGAGTTGCTCTGACAAATTTGCCCGTTACCTTATCGCCTTCGGTCAATCTTTGCAAAACCTCGTCTTCTTTCGCGCGGCGTTCTTGTTCTTTTGCTTTGCGTTCCTTGGCGAGAATAATTTTTTTGGACGCTGTTATCTTTCTCTTATTGTCGTCTATTTCCAGCACGGTAAGACGAATTTTTTGCTTATTATAAGGGGTAAGATCGGTAACATAACGCTCTTCGACATGGGATTGCGGTACAAACACGCGATAACCGCCGTATCTGCCTAATAACCCGCCTTTTACCACCCTAACGGTAATAGAAAATTCTTCGCCGTTTCTTATGCCGTCTATAAGCTTGTCCTGCAGCTTTTTCTCTTCTATCTTTTTCTTAGAGGCAGGTATGCAGCCGGTGTCCTTATCTCTGGGACCGAGAATCTCTATATCAATTTTGTCGCCCGAATTATAATTTTCTGGATTATATTCGCCGTTTAATTCCACTTCATCGGGGGCAATAAGCCCGTCGTTTTTGCCATCCAGCTTAACATGAATTCCTTTCTCGTCCGCAAATAAAATTTCAGCGTCTTTTACTTTTGTGCCTTTTACATAATTGACAACAGGGTTGCTTTCCAAAAGAGCCTCGAATGAACCCTCATTGATGTTGTCGTTCATATAGCGATTAACCTCCAAAATCAACTCGCTAGGGGTTGATGCACCTGCTGTAATTCCTACCGTGCCGTGTAACTTTGGGAAGATTGATTCCAAATCTTCTCGCTTTTCTACTAGGTAAGTATTTTTACTATTGTGCTTACATATATCTAGCAGTTTGTTTGTGTTTGAACTGTCGGAACACCCTATCACAATCATGCAATCGCATTTTTGACTTAATTCGACAGTTTCTTCCTGACGTTCATTGGTAGTATAACAAATTGTATTAAAAACTACAACTGATTTTTGATTTAAGTTATTAAAATATTCAGTTATACGCTCAAACTCTTGAACAGAAAATGTAGTTTGGGCTACCACGCATATTTTGTCTAACTCTATATCGGGAATATCTTGACTTGAACTAATAACGATTGCCGTGTTGTCGCACCAGCCGTTAATTCCAATAACTTCGCTATGGGTAGGTATTCCCGCTATTACAATTTGATAGCCTTGCGAATGATATTTTTGGACTATCTTGTGGATTTTTTTGACAAATGGGCAAGTGGCGTCAATAATCTCGATGCCTTTTTTTTGCAATTCATCATATACAGCCTTGCCCGCCCCGTGCGATCTGATTATAACTTTGGATGATGTAATTTCGTCTATATTTTTTACTGTCTTTAATCCTTTTTCTACCAAATCTTTTACGACCGCGCGGTTATGTATTATAGGACCTAAAGAACAAACTCCTTGAGGCGCATATTTTTTGGCTGTGTTAATCGCTTTTTCGACGCCAAAGCAAAACCCGATATTTTTCGCTAATATAACTTTTTTAACCATTTGTTATCTCATTATTCTTATTATCTGAAATATTAAAAATTTCATTATAAATATCAATAAATTTTATATTTTTGTCGTTTAGCTTCTTTTTTAAATTCTTTTTTTCTTTTCCTTTTAAACTTGAATAATATCTAACAGTTTGGTGAAGTTTTACCATATAGTCGTATAAAATCTCATCCGCCCTATCCAAAACTTCGCTAGTCAGTTTTTGATTTTTTAATTCGCTAAAATCCACAGGGTCGCCTGTAAGATATATATTTTTTCTAAATAATTTGGGTCTATTGCAAAGTATCATAGGCACTACGGGCGCGCCGGTTTTTAGCGCGAACATTACGCTTCCGCTTTTTATGGTTTGAATATCTTCATTTTTATAGTTTCTAGTGCCTTCGGGATAGATTCCCACCGTCTTGCCTTGGTTAAGGCGCTTAATAATAGCCTTTATAGCCGCGATGTCGGGCTTGTCTCTATCAACAGAAGTAACGCCTAGCCATTTGAATATAATTCTTACAAATTTTGATTTTTTGGTAAATTCGCTTTTGCCTAAATAATAAACCTGACGATTATGATGAACCGCCAGCAAAAAGGGGTCCGCCGCGGTCATATGATTGCTTACCAAAATCAATTTACCTCTGGGTTTTCTCTTTTTACCCAAAACTTGTATTGGATACAAAATCCAAATAGGAATAATAAGTAAAATAGCTGCAATCAAATATAGTAATGTCATAGTCGTTCCTTAATGTAATTTATCATAGTTTGCACAACTTCTAAAGGAATCATATTGGACGAGTCGATTACGATCGCGTCTGGCGCTTTTTTTAACGGCGCTATCGCCCTAGTTATATCCAATTGATCGCGTTTTTTTATATCTTCTAAAACAGCGTTATAATCTATTAATTGACCTTTTTCTTTAAGTTCCTCATGTCTTCTTTTGGCGCGTATTTTTTCATCAGCGGTCAAAAAAAACTTATACTTCGCGTCAGGCAAGACATAAGTGCCTATATCCCGACCGTCAACAACCATATTGTATCTTTGAGCCAGCTTTCTTTGGGCTTGAGCTAATTTTTCCCTTACGCACCTAAGCGCCGAAACGGCTGACGCCGCTTTTGAGACTTCGTGTAGCCTGATAAGCGAATCTACATTTTCGCCGTCCAAATACACTTTTTGGACGCCGCATTCATATTTGATGTCTATATCGGTGTTTTTTAATATTTGGGCTATTGTATCTTCGTCTGAAAAATCAATCCCTAGTCTCAAAATTTTTAGACCGACGGCGCGATACATAGCGCCCGTATCAAGATGTAAAATTCCTAATTTTTTTGCCAAAGCCGAAGCGATTGTGCTCTTACCCGCTCCGCTTGGTCCGTCTATCGCTATTGAATAACGCATAACTTACACCAAATCAGGACGCAAAATTTGCGCCTTTTTTAGATAAACATGTTTGGGCTCTAAAATTTCTTTATAACTCGCGACATTGACCATAAGCCTTATGCATTTGGACAATGAGTTTTTTATATCGGGCTCTTGAGAGGAAAACAAAGCGGCGTCATTATAGCCCATTTCTCGCAAAACCGCGGCGGGATAAATAGCGGTTATATCTTTGGTCGCGCTTATTAATATGCTGATAATTTTTTTATCGGGCGCGTTTAAATCGTTTTTTTGCGCAATCTCGTTCATTAACTCTTTAGTCGCGCTGGTTATTTCTTGAACGCTGTCATTTTCGACGGTTATCGCTCCCCTAATCGCTGTTATATCAATAATTGCTTTCATAATCTACCCTTTATATAATTATATTCATAAGGCATTAGCAGCGCTTATGCCGGAAAGATATCCCGTTGAAATAGCGATTTGTATATTATATCCTCCGGTATATGCGTCAACATCAATAACTTCGCCCGCAAAAAACAATCCTTTTGTTATTTTGCTCTCTAGCGTGGACGGATTAATTTCTTTAGTGTTCACTCCGCCGCTAGTTATAATCGCCCTTTCAAATCCGTCTAATTTTTTAATGTTAAGCTCAAACCGCTTTAGCGCATTCAATAGGTTTTGTCTTTGAGCTCTCGTTATAACATTTACCCTCTGGTTTTCATTGACGCCGCTTCTTTTTATGATTTCGGGTATCAAACTCTTAGGCAACAAATCGTCTAAGGCGTTTTTGAATAATTTATTTTGATATTTCGCAAAATCTCTTAATATCCTTTCGTCAAGTTTGTTTTGGTCTAAAGCGGGTTTTAAGTCTATATAGAGCTTAACTTTATCCAAAGGCAATCTATTAATAATACTGCTTACGCTCAAAACTATGGGTCCGCTTATTCCGCTGTCAGTAAATAACATCTCGCCAAATAAACCGCATATGACTTTGCTATTATATTCGGCAGACAAAGTTACATTCTTTAATGACAAGCCTTGTAACGCCGTAACATCTTCTTTGACGATAATTGATACAAGCCCGGGTCTGGGCTCAATTATCGTATGTCCCAGCTTTTTCGCTAAAACATAACCGTCGCCCGCGCTACCCGTAGAAGAATAGCTCATCCCTCCGCAAGCTATTATAACACAATCTGAAATAATTTTGTAACCGTTGCCACAGCTAACTTCAAATTTGTCTATTGACTTAAAAATGTCAACTACATCACAGTCATAATGGACATCAACGCCAAATTTGTCCAAAGCCTTTTCAAAGGTCTTTATAATATCGCTTGAACGGTCGGATAAAGGAAAAACGCGCCCGCCTCTTTCTACTTTCAAAGGGCAACCGTATCGCTCAAAAAAATCAATGGCGTCTTGAGGCGTGAAACGACTTAGCGCGCTGTATAAAAATTTTGGATTAGAGACCACATTTTTAAAAAATTCTTGATGCGATATGTCGTTGGTCAAATTGCAACGACCTTTTCCGGTGATATATAATTTTTTGCCTAGCTTTGAGTTTTTTTCTAGTAAAGACACATCGGCGCCCGCTTGAGCGGCCGCTATTGCCGCCATCATACCCGCGGGTCCGCCGCCAATAACCGTAATTTTCACTTATCAAAAACGCCTTTTTGTTGGAGTTTGTTTAGAAAAACATTATCCGTAAGATTAAAAGAAATGGGCGTAATAGTAATATATCCTTGACGATTTAATTCCACATCGCTATCAGGCGGGTTCTTGTGGTGTTTTATCGGCTTGCCTGTAAGCCAATACATATTGACAGCCGTGCCTTTGATATATTCGTCGTCGTATTCTTGATAGCCCATTGAAGCGAGCCTCACGCCCTTAACTTGCGTAGTATGAGGATAATTAATATTTAATATAGTCTTTTCGGGCATATCAAGATTATAAAATGTTTCAAGGTTTTGTTTAATAAATTCAACCGTAGCTTTGACAATCTTCTCGTCGGGCTTGTGTTCGGGGATACTGATGGCTATTGATTTTATGCCTAGAATTTTACCCTCAAAGGCTGCCGACACTGTGCCTGAATACAAAATATCCGTGCCCAAATTAGCGCCGTAATTAATGCCCGAAACCAATAAATCAGGCTTGCCTTGATAAAGTTCGGATAATCCAAACTTTACGCAATCCGCGGGCGTGCCGTCCGTTTTGTAACTTGTTAACCCCGGAATGAGATTAATTTGATTATATTTTATGGGCGTATTGATTGTTAGCGAATGACCGCAAGCGGACCTTTCTCTATCGGGGGCGACAATAAACACCTCATGGTCTTGCGCCAATCCCTTTGCCAGATGATAAAGACCTTTTGCCAATATGCCGTCATCGTTAGTCAAGAATATTCTCATGGCTTTAATTATAATTATTAACAACATAATAGGCAAGTTTAAACCAATTAAAAATCAATATTTTAAAAAATATTTATGTATTTTGACCAAAGGTTTTGATAGATTGATTGATACTTATTATCTGAAGAAAAGAACTCTATATTTCCTTTTTGCGTTTGGTCGTTAAGCAGTCCTTTATTTATAAGCATATTTTTTAGATATCTTGCCACTCCAGCGTTTCCGTCATACAAAACAGCCTGAGGAAAAACTTTGGCTATGATATTTTTGACAAAAATATAATGCGTGCAGCCCAGCACGACCGCTTTGATATCATAATCTTTATAGGGGCTTAAAATTTTATTGATGTATTCTTCAAGCTCGCCGAAACGCCCGATATTTTGCTCTATATTGCGGGCTAAATCGCTAAGTGGGCAAATAATTACTTTTTGAGGACCGCATTGTTTAATTAATGATTGAAGCTTGGTTTGTCTTGCCGCCGCCTTAGTGAGCATAACCAAAATTTTGTCATTGGTCATTATACAGGCGGGCTTTATGGCGGGTTCTATGCCTATTATTTCTATATCGTGCTTGTTACGCAACGCGTTGATCGCGGCCGCTGTCGCGGTATTACAAGCTATTACAACAGCTTTTACGCTCCTTGAAATAAGCCTATCCACCGCGTCAAATGTTAATCGCGTAATTTTTTGGTCGTCGAGGTTGCCGTATGGGCTGTTTTTGGTGTCGCCGTAATACACAAAATTTTCATACGGCAAAATATCAGCGCAAGCTTTTAAGACGGTTATACCGCCCACGCCGCTATCAAAAACGCCTATTGGTAAATACTTTTTACACACTGATAGATATTATATTTTTGGAAGTTTGGCGTAATGACAATTAATAAATTATTTTATAGCCTGAAATCGACTTAATTGACAACCTATATGCATTATCATAATCAAACATGGATTTTCCTCGCTCCAAAGAGTAGGGATGCGCTCCAAAAGCTTAAAACCCATTGCCGCATAAAAATCCCGCGTTATCTTGTAATAATCGCAATAGCTGTTGTCTAATGTCTTAACTTGCAAAAATTCTATTTTATGATTGTTGCAATAATCTACGCACTTATTAATGAGCATTGTGCCAATGCCTTGGCGGTGATACTCTTTCAAAACGCCCATAGCGCAAATTTCAGCCGAAAAATCATTATGCAGTTTTAAAAAAACAAAACCTATATATTCGCCGTTATGCTGATAAGCAAAAAAGGGAGCATTGACGCATTGTCTTACATAAACTTGGATTGATTCGGGAACGCCAAACCATTGGGGCAAAGCCGATAGGATATCTTCAGTAATTCTTCGCTTAGCTTTTTCTTCTGTAATTTCAACGACCATTATTTTTCCGTCCAAAAAAATTAACATTGAATACTATAACATTTCTAATTCCTTTTGCCAAACTTTTGCGCTTGTGTCGCTGGACATTTTCCAATCCGCCCTTGGCGATAAAGAAATTAATGTAACTTTTGGTCCATCAGGCAAACAAGAGCGCTTAAATTGATTAGCAAAAAACCTTTTTAAAAATACCGTAAGCCATTTTTTGATTTCTTGGTCCGAATATTCTTTAAAAGCGCGCCTTGCCAATCTAAATATTTTTTGAGGGCCAAAGCCATAACGAGCCATATAGTATAAGAAAAAGTCGTGAAGTTCGTATGGACCTATGATTGATTCGGTTTTTTGAATTATCTCATTTTTTGGGGACGGCACAAGTTCGGGGCTTATTGGGGTGTTTAGTATATTGGTCAATATCTTGACTTTAGCCTGATTTTTGGTAGATTGAATTAGATAATTAATTAGATATTGTATTAATGTTTTTGGGATAGAAACATTAACCGCATACATAGACATATGGTCTCCGCCATAAGTGGTAAAGCCCAACGCTAATTCGGACAAGTCCCCCGCGCCTATCATTAACGCGTCTGTTTCATTGGCTATGTCCATCAAAATTTGCGTTCTCTCGCGGGCTTGAGCGTTCTCATAAGCTATTCCAAAATTATCCTCGCTTAAGCCTATATCTTTGATATGCTGTTTTATGGCGTGGACAATAGGAATTTCCCAAAATGTAACGCCCTCAACTAACGCCAAAGCTTTGGCGTTATTTTTGGTTTTTGGGATGTTGGCAATCGATGGCATAGAAATAGCGTATATAGATTTTTTATCGTATCCTAAAATCTCAAATGCCCTTATAGCGACATATAAAGCCCATGCCGAATCCAAACCGCCCGATAAGCCCAAACACACTTTTTTTATTCCCGTTGCTTTGAGTCTGGTCGCCAATCCATGCGCTTGAATATTAAGAATATGTTGGCAAACAACTGAATTGTCTTGCGAATCTTTGGGCAAAAATGGGCTTTTTGATATAAAGCGGGTAATTTTAGTTAGTTTTTTTTTTAGGGAAAAAGGTATTTCTTTTATGTATTCTTGGGAATAAGTTATAGATTTTGTTCTTAATCTTTCTTGCTTTAGCTTTTGCAAGTCAATTTCGGTTATGGTCAAGCCTATGGAAAACGGCTTTGATTCTTTCAAAATAACGCCGTTTTCGGCTATGATATTATGCCCTGAAAAAACCATATCGGTTGAAGACTCGCCCAACCCTGAGTCGCAATAAATATAACCGCAAATGCCCCTGCCAGATTGGGAGGCCACTAATAACTTGCGATAATCGGCTTTGGACACAACTTCATTGGACGCCGATAAATTGGCGATTAAAAAAGCGCCCGCTTTTATATAATCAATAGACGGCGAATCAATTACCCACAAATCCTCGCAAATTTCTACGCCTATTTTAAACTCGGGCATTTCGTCATTTACAAAAATTTGGCGATTGCTCAATAATACTTCTTGTCCAAAGATTTTGATTTGTTTGTGGATATCTCCGCCTGTAAAATATCGCGACTCATAAAACTCGTTATAATTGGCGAGATTTTTTTTGGGAACTACGCCCAAAATTATGCCTTTGAATATTACTGCGGCGCAGTTATAAAGTTTCTCATCAAACGCCAAAGGAACGCCTACGATGATTAATGATTCTACATCTTTGGAAACATCAAGTATCTGTTTTAACGCTTCTAACGCAGAGCTTAGCAATGAGTCATGCAAAAATAAATCGGCGCAAGTATAGGCGGTAATGCTCAATTCGGGAAAAACAATAACCTGAACGCCCAAAGAATGCGCTTCTTTGATTAATTTGATAATTTTTTCGGCGTTATTTTGGCAGTCGGCTGGAATGACTTCCGGCGTAGCCGCCGCGACTTTGATAAATCCGTCTTTCATTTTTTTTTATTATTAAACAGCCCTAAGCCGCTTTTGTTTATTATACCAAATTAACACAAATTTTAAGCTTTTACTTTGTCAGCATAAGCTTGGTTTAGCGAATATAAAAAACTTCTATATTTATGTAAATTGCCTTTATATATTATTTTGTCGGACAGCCTATTTAAAAATGTTTGGGGCCTAACTGCCGCGATAGGAAGATCAAAATTTAAGACATTGTTTTTTTGCAAAACATAATAGACAAATTCGGAACAAGCGAATCTATATTTGCTCTTATGGTATGTCGAGAATAAATGATTATATATGGTTTTATAATTATATTTATACATCTTTTTATTCGCCACAAAATGCTCTAGGTCTTTCTTAACATTTTCATATTGCTCGTTAGTAACATCTAATTCTAAAACCACGCAAGGAACATATGGAGAAAACAAATAAACGCCATAATTTATTTTTTCTTCGGTAAATCCGCCCAAAAAGGGATTGTGAATTCTTTTGCGGCCAAAGCTATACATCTTTTCAAGTTTTTTATCCAAAGCTAAAGCCGAATGAGTATATTTATCCCCCATAAAAAACGCGATAATTCTTGAAAAAATTGACGTTGTCTTAGTTAATAAGAGATATAAATGCCTGGTTTCTTTTGTTTTTATATTCATAATTGCCTTATTAATTAAAAGATATTAATTTATATAATAATATATCATATTTTGATTGATAATGATATATTTTTCAGTCAATTGCGCAATAATTTATAATATGAGAAATATTAACAAAGCAAAAAGATTTATAAAAAGACAGGTCAAAAAAGCGGCAAAACAAAATAAACCAAAAGTTTAGACATAATTTGCCTAGCTATGTTAATACTTAATTTATATAAAAATTATTTGGAAGACAAATTATGGAAAAATTAAAATCAGTTTGGCATAACAATAATTATCCCCAGTATAAAAAGCTTGACCACGATATTGATGTCAACACCGTGATAATCGGCGGCGGATTGTCGGGAATATGCGCGGCGTATTATCTGAGCCGTCACGGTATAAATACCGCGGTAATTGAAGCCAATAAAATAGGTAGCGGCACTACCAAAAACACTACGGCGCATATTACCTCGCAACATGATATGACTTATGACAGATATACAAGGCAGTTTGGTCAAGTTAAGGCGTCTATCATAGCGAAAGCCAATCAAGAAGCGATTGACGAAATAGAAAATATTATTAAGACAGAAAATATAGATTGCAACTTTGAAAGAGTGGATTCTTATTTGTTTACGCAAAGACCAGAAAATTGCATAAAGCTAAGACAAGAATTTAAAGCTGCCCAAAACACGCCAATAAAAGCCTTTCTGACCACTCAAACGGGCCTTATTCCGTTTGAATACGAGCTAGCTCTAGGCTTTGAAAATCAAGCGGTTTTTCATCCGATGAAATATATTCATGGGTTGGCGCAAGCGGCAACCAATCATAAAGCAAAAATATATGAAGACACTAGGGTAATAGATGTTCAAAACAACTATTGCATTACAGAAGATGGGCACAAAATAACCGCCCAAAATTTTGTCATAGCCACTAACTTTCCTATCGTTAATTTTAAAGGTTTGTATTTCGCTAGGCTTATTCAGCACAGGTCTTATAACGGCGCGTACAAGACAAGTAAAACCTTAAGCGGAATGTGGAACAATATAGACAACGAAGCCTATACTTATAGAAAATATGAAGATATGGTAATCGTTAGCGGTCAAAGCCATCAATGCGGTCATGATATGGATACTCCGCATTACAAAAACTTACAAAACCATGTAAACAAAATCTTTGAAGATAATCAAGTAGTCGCCAAATGGTCCGCTCAAGACAGCCTGTCGCCCGATAATTTGGCGCTTGTGGGCAACCTTACTAAGAATGAAAAACATCTTTATATTATGACCGGATTTAACAAATGGGGTATGACTTCAACAAACATCGCGGGACGAATTATTGCCGACTTAATCGCGAACAAAAAAAATCCATACGCCGAGATTTACTCGCCCAGTAGAAAATTGGCAATGGGACCGATTGGCAAGACCTTGTGGAATAATGTAAAAATGGTGGGAAGCCTTATAGGCGGATTAAATCATCTCAATAATCCCGCATGCACGCATATGGGATGCCGCACAAAATTTAATCCCGAAGAACAAACATGGGATTGCCCTTGTCACGGTTCAAGGTTTGATAAATTTGGCAATGTGATTAACACGCCCGCTTATAAAAAATTAGACGACGAAAAAGTTAACCCTGACAATAGCGCTAACTAAAAAACTCAACAATTATGCTGTTCATAACGCCCATATATTGAGGCTTGATTTTTAAGACGCTATTCGTAAGTTCTATTACGCCAAGTTCGCTAAGCTTTTTTATGGGTTTGGAATACTCTATTAAAAAATTATCCTCAAACTTATTATTATAATCTATAATATTTAATCCCTCTGCCATACGCAAAGCTAGCATTATATGTTCTTCTTTGGCTTGCTGTTTTGTCAACTCAAGGCGTTCTTTTTTATTGCTATAATAGTCGTTTAGATTGTCCGCGTTAGCGTATCTAACATTGTCAATCAAAGAATGCGCGCCTAACCCAAAGCCGATATAATCTTGCCTTTTCCAATATTTGATATTATGGACGCATTCATATTCCTGCTTGCAAAAGTTGCTGATTTCGTATCTTAAAAATCCGTTTTTTATCAGCAAATTATACGCCGTATCATACATATCGGCGGCTAAGTCTTCGTCAATAACTATATCCTGCCAGGGCGTATTTTTTTCGGGTTTTAGCCCATACATTGAGATATGTTTGATTATGGGCAACTTGAACAAGATATTCAAAGTATCTGTAACATCGTTTATGTTTTGATTGGGCAGACCCAGCATTATATCGCAGCTTAGGTTTTGAAATCCCGCTTCTTCGCAATATTGAACGCTTTTAAAAAAGTCCTGCAATGTGTGAATCCTGCCCGCGCTTTTCAAAAGCGTATCTGAGGTCGATTGAAGCCCGATACTGATTCGGTTGATTCCCGCTAAGCGATATTCCTCAAGTTTGGGTTTTGTAACGGATTCGGGATTGCATTCTATTGACACTTCGCGCGGTAAAAATTCAAATCTTTTTTTTAGCGCGTTGATTATTGTCGTGACGCCGCCTTGATACAAAAAAGAAGGCGTGCCCCCGCCAAAATAAACGGTATCAGCTGTTATATCGTCGGCATACCAAAACGATTCAATCTCTTTGACCAAAAAATCAACATATTCTTTTTGAGTGTCGGTATTCGCAAAAAACGAATCAAAAGCGCAATAAGCGCATTTTGAGCGGCAAAAAGGTATATGGATATAAATGCCTACACTCTTCATTTATCAATTTTAAGAATGCTTATAAACGCTTCGCTGGGTATTTCTACGCTGCCAAACTGACGCATGCGCTTTTTGCCTTCTTTTTGTTTTTCCAAAAGCTTGCGTTTTCTTGAAATGTCTCCGCCGTAACATTTCGCCAGAACATCTTTTCTAAGCGCTTTTACAGTCTCTCTCGCGATTACTTTGCCGCCTATCGCGGCTTGAATAGGTATTTCAAACATCTGACGTGGTATGACTTCTTTTAACTTTTCGGCTATGCCGCGCCCGCGGGCATACGCTTTGTCCTTGTGGATTATTACGCTTAAAGCGTCGCAAACTTCATTATTAAGCAAAATATCCATCTTGACAAGGTCGGCCTTTTGCTTGCCTGTTATTTCATAATCAAGACTCGCATACCCTTTTGTGCCAGACTTTAAACTATCAAAAAAATCATAAACAATTTCATTTAAAGGCATAGTGTAACGCATCTTGACCCTGTTTTTGTCAAGATATTGCATGTCCAAATACTCGCCTCTTTTTTCTTGACAAAGTTCCATAACAGCGCCGATATATTCAGGCGGCGTATAAATATCGGCCGAAACTATAGGCTCTTCTATATACGCTATCTCTGCCGTCGGAGGCCAATTAGACGGATTGGAAATTTCCAAAACCTGACCGTTGGTTTTATGAACGGTATAAATAACGCTGGGCGCTGTTGTTATAAGATCTAAATCAAATTCCCTTTCTAAACGCTCTTGTATAATCTCCATATGCAAAAGCCCCAAAAACCCGCATCTAAAGCCAAAGCCGAGCGCAGCGCTTACCTCGGGCTCATAAAACAACGACGCGTCGTTGAGCTTTAACTTTTCTAAAGCATCTTTTAGGTCATTATATCTTCCGCCGTCTGTAGGAAAAATGCCGCAATAAACTACTGGGTGCACTTTTTTATATCCAGGCATAGGCTCGCTACACGGTCTTTCCGCGGATGTTATGGTGTCTCCTGGCGCGGTATCGGCTACATTTTTGATGCTTGCGGCTATATATCCGACTTCGCCCGCGCTAAGCTCTTGAACTACTACGGGCTTGGGATTGAACACTCCAACTTCAACCGTCTCAAACACTTTGCCCGTGGACCAAATTTTTATTTTTGTTCCCGCCTTAACCGAGCCGTCAATAATCCTTACAAGACATACCGCGCCTTTGTAATTATCATAAAATGAATCAAAGATAAGAGCCTTTAGCGGCGCGTTTTTATCGCCTTGGGGCGCGGGGATGTTGTTTACTATATATTCCAACACCTCGTCAATATTAATTCCTTCTTTCGCCGAAATAAGAGGCGCTGATTGCGCATCTAATCCGATAACTTCCTCTATTTCTTTTTTTATTTCCTCGGGTCTTGCGCTAGGCAAATCTATTTTGTTAATAACAGGCAATATTTCTAGGTTATTATCAAGCGCCAAATAAACATTGGCTAATGTCTGCGCTTCTATGCCTTGAGCGGCGTCCACTACCAATAACGCGCCTTCGCATGCCGCTAGCGAACGCGAAACCTCGTAAGTAAAGTCCACATGCCCCGGGGTATCTATTAGATTAAAAACATATTCGTTGCCGTCTTTTGCCTTGTAAAACATTCTAACAGACGTAAGTTTTATCGTAATGCCCCTTTCCCTTTCCAAAGGCATCGAATCCAAAAGCTGATTTTGCAAATCTCTTGAACTGACCGTGCCTGTTTGTTCTATTAGGCGGTCGGCAAGCGTGCTTTTTCCATGGTCAATATGCGCTATTATGCAAAAATTTCTTATCCTGCTTTTTTCCATAACGCAATTATATGTCATTTTTTGAGCTTTAGCAAGCAAGATATAATTGATATTTTTGAACTTGTTTTTATGTTTTTTTAATAAAAAGACAAATACATTGCTATTTTATAAAAAATCAATAGAATTATATATGTAATATAGGATATGAGAATTATATAGGGAGATAAAAATGAACGATAAAATAAACAAGACTTTAAATAATCTCAAAAAACGAACTTTTTCGCCCTACTATTACGAGACTGCAGAAGAAGCCATAGAAAAAGTTTTTGAATTAATACCTAAAGACGCGAAGGTAGGCATAGGCGGAAGCATGACCATAACTAATATGGACATACCTAACCTGCTAAAAAACAGAGGCAATCAAGTTCTTATGGCGGGCTATACTGATTTGCCCAAAGAACAGATTTATCGGCAAGCCGCTTTTGCCGATGTGTATATGACCTCTGCCAACGCGATTACTTGCGATGGCGAGATAGTAAATATTGACGGCAGGGGCAATCGCGTGGCTGCAACTATTTATGGACCGCCCGTTGTTATTGCCGTGGTAGGCGTCAACAAAATTACTGACAGCTTAGAAGACGCGATCAAAAGAGCGCGCAATGTCGCCTCTCCCCAAAATTGCGTCAGATTAAACAAAAAAACTCCTTGCGCCATAACAGGAAAATGCAGCTATTGTTATCCGCCCGAGACAATTTGTAGAAACACGGTAATTACGCATTTCCCCTCTAGCGGCAAGCAATACTATGTTATTTTGGTCAATCAAGAGTTAGGTTATTGATATTTGGCGCGTTTGACGAAAAAATAGTAGATTAAAAATATTATAAATGATAAAATTATAAAAAATATAAAGAAGGCAAAAGATGAATATAACAGAATCTTGGCTTTTAAATAAGCCAATTGCCCATAGAGGTTTGCACGACGAGAACGCGCCTGAAAACACTCTGGCGGCTTTTAAAAAAGCGATTGATGCTGGTTATCCAATTGAACTCGATCTTAGAATAATTGACGATGGAACTGTCGTTGTTTTTCATGACGAAAAATTGAGCAGACTTACAGGCAACGACGGTTATGTTACAAATCTAGTTAAAGAAAAACTCAAAGATTACAAAATACTTAAATCAGACCAATACATACCCACTTTTGAGGAAACGCTTGAGCTTGTAAACGGGCAAGTGCCGTTACTTATTGAAATAAAAAACAGCAATAAGGTTGGCGTTCTTGAAAGAAAAATATTGGAAATACTCAAAGGTTATGACGGCGAGTATGCCGTGCAATCTTTTAATCCATATTCTGTTGAATATTTTAATAAATACGCGCCTCAAATTTGGCGCGGTCAATTGTCCTCCTTTTTCACCGAGGATAAGACGCTTAATTTTTTCAAAAAGTTTGTCTTAAAAAGAATGCTACTCAATCGTATTTCTAGACCGCATTTTATAGCTTATGAGTCCAAATGTTTGCCTAATGTTTTTGTAACAAAAACTAAATTGCCTGTCTTGGCTTGGACGGTGCGGTCGCAACAAGAATATGAGGATGTCAAATTATACTGCGATAATATTATTTTTGAAAATTTTATCCCCAAAATTGACAAAAAATAATTTTTCCCCTAATACAAAAATATGCCTATCTTAAAGATAGGCATATTTTATATTATATTAAAATTAAATATTAATTGTCTTATAAATTAAAATTATTCTTCGTCTTCTTCGTCCTCGTCTTCAGCGTCATATTCTTCTTCCTCTTCCTCAACCGCTTTTATATACGCCTGATAAATCTCATCCAAAAGTTTTTCATCCGTAACAGGCTCAAACAAATCATCTTCATCGTCTTTTGCCTCTAGCATCTTCAAGACTATAACCTCGTCTTCCTCAATGCCTTCCACTTCTACGGCGGGCTGCAACATAGCGTAAAACTCATTATTATATTCTACGCAAGCTATCTGATAAAACGGAATTTCGTTTTCTTCCTCGTCATACAAAGTAATAATTTCGGCGTTATCTTCGGGCATCAAATCCACTACATACTCATCGTTTTTTGACATAAAAAAAATCTCCTTTTTGATTAATAGTATTAATATAACAACGGATTTTTATTTGCTTTTGGGCATATCCAAATACCGTTGTAAAATATTTTGCGCGGCAATCTTATCCACTAATGTCTTTCGCCTTTCTCGCCTTACATTGCTTTGTATCAAAACGCGCTCGGATTCTTTGGAAGTCCATCTCTCGTCAATATAGACAATAGGCAAGTCTATAATTTGTTTTATTTGCTCTCCAAATTCCCGCGTTTTGATAGCTCTATCGCCCAAAGTGCCGTCCATATTAATAGGCAACCCTATCACTATCGTATCCACTTGGTTAGCGTCTATAATTTTTTTTATATGCTCTAGATCCTGTCTTAAAGACTTTCTGTTATATACTTCTAACGGGCTTGCGATTATGCGCAATTGGTCGCTAAGCGCAAATCCTATTCTTTTGTCTCCGTAATCAATCCCTAAAACACGCATATCTTTTTCCTTTTTTTAGTCTATCACAAAAGTAATATTTAAGCTATTATCTAATATATGCTTTTTGAGCTTATTTTTTATTAACAAAATATGTAATAAATAATTATTTTATAAATACTTATACTAAAATCAGCAAATAAAAAAGGAGGAAATCTTATGCGCACATCAATGATTCTAGGTTTGGCCTTAGGAGCTTTAATAGGCGCCGCTTTGGTAGAGGGCAATTCACCTGTTTCTGAAATGGTTTCAAAAGGCAAGCAAAAAATAAAAGATAAAATAAATCAAATTAACGCTTCTATGAACTAAAAAATTAAGAACCAAAATATATAAATAATACTACATTCTCCCTCCCCCTTTTATAAAAACGCGGACATTGCTTTGCGATGTTCGCGTTTTATTATAATCATTATTAAATTTAGACATAAATTTATTTTATGCGGTATTTTTTTGTCATATACAATCTAATGTGCTAAAATATTAAAAATATCAAAATTTATAATTTTTTTCAATTTTCATAATATAAAGGAGTAAAAAAAACTATGAATCCTTATGTAAAAAGCGTAATTGACAACGCCAAATCTAAGTTCAGAAACGAGCCCGAATTTGTTCAAGCCGTGGAAGAAGTCTTATCTTCTGTGTCGCCCTTGATTGACAAACATCCTGAATATGAAAAGGTTGATCTATTAAACAGGATTATTACGCCCGAAAGAATGATTTCTTTTAGGGTTGTTTGGATGGACGACGCGGGCAATTATCATACCAATACGGGATATCGTTGCCAATTTAACGGCGCGTTAGGCCCCTATAAAGGCGGCATAAGATTTCAACCAAATGTATATCCTGGCGTTATAAAATTTTTGGCGTTTGAGCAATGCTTTAAAAACGCTTTGACAGGGCTGCCTATCGGCGGCGGCAAAGGCGGCGCGGACTTTAACCCCGTAGGCAAATCTGACGCTGAGATTATGCGTTTTTGTCAATCTTTTATGACCGCTTTGTATAAATATATCGGCCCCGAAGTTGACGTTCCCGCGGGCGATTTGGGCGTTGGCGGTCGCGAAATAGGTTATATGTTTGGTCAATACAGAAGACTAAAAGGCGTATGGGAAAATGGAGTTTTGACCGGCAAAGGCTTATCTTATGGCGGTTCTTTGATTCGCCCCGAAGCGACTGGTTACGGCGCGATGTATTACCTTAACGAAGTCTTAAAGCATTATGGCGAGAATATAAAAGGAAAAACTATCGCCGTGTCTGGATACGGCAATGTGGCGTGGGGTATCTGCAAAAAAGCTATGCATATGGGCGCTAAGGTTGTCACTATCTCGGGTCCCGAGGGGTATGTTTACGATCCCGAAGGCGTTTCTTCTTCCGAAGAAAAAGTTAATTATCTTCTTAAAATGCGCGCGCGCGGTCTTGATAGAATTAAGGATTATTCGGACAATTTTGGCGTTAAGTTTTTCCCTAATGCTAAGCCTTGGGGAGAAAAGGTTGATATTTATATGCCCGCCGCGACCCAAAACGAAGTGGATTTGGAATCCGCGAAGAAAATTGTCCAATCAGGCGCCAAATATTATATGGAAGTTTCTAATATGCCCACTACCAATGAAGCGTTAGAATACTTGAAACAACACAATATAATCATAGGTCCCTCAAAAGCTGTTAATGCCGGCGGAGTGGGCGTTTCGGTTATGGAAATGTCGCAAAACTCGCAAAAATTAGTCTGGACAGCTGAAGAAGTTGACACTCAATTGCAAAGAATAATGAAAAATATCTATAAAACTTCGGTTGAAACCGCGCAAGAATATGGTCTTGGATATGATTTGGTCGCGGGCGCTAACTTAGCGGGCTTCAAAAAGATTGCTCAAGCTATGATGGAGCAAGGCGTTTTCTAAATACATTTTAGAAGTTAATACTAAAACTATTCCAATGACTGTTTGCCAAAAGATTTAAAAAACAAAAAAGCAAAGATAAAGACCACACTAAAATGCAATTGTGTGGTCTTTTTTGCTACATAATTCCAAATTGGCGGATAATACCGCGAGTCATCACATCTGCCATCTTTAGCGCTTGCGTTTGTATTTGGTCGTAAATTTTTATGCTTTTTTCATATTGACCTGTCAGAATTAAAACCGCCTCGTCTTCTGTCATACGAAGATGGTCAAATAATAATTTTTTCCATTCAGCTTCGCTCCAGAAGCAATTGATACAAGCAAGGAATTTGGCGATATCTTCCGCGTTCATATACCATCTCCTGCGTTGTTTATCCACTTGCTCGGCGTCCCCCGCTTTTGACGCGTTGACCAATTGAGCCGCAATCAAAAGGTGGTCGGTAAGAAGTCGCTCAAATTGCATGGCTGTTTTCTCGCCATAAAAAGGTTTCAACACTTTGGCAAAATCAACAGGATTTCGTAAAAGCCTTTCTGTAGTAAACTGAAGGTCGGGTAGATCGAATATCGCGCTTATAATAAAAAGTCTAGTCCATAACACGTGTTCTACCCATAGCTCTCTAAAAGTATTTGACAATCGTAATTGACAGCTATCCAATCCGTCTAAATTATTTGTATCCCTCATATAATATGATCTCCTATTAATAAAAATTGGATACAGATATAACAGGCTAGCTCGCCTGATATATACAATACAGTCTATGATATAACCGTTATGAGTGTGTATGAAAGAAACCGCGATATAACGCAAAGAAAATCAGATATAAAAATTATTAATATAGCCTATAATAAAAGCGGATAATTTTATCCGCTTTTATTATATTTTTTAATACGACTTATTCATTATAAAATCTCAAGATTTTTATGAAACGCTTTATAAAATTCGGCTGACGCCGCCAAGGCGTTTTTTATTTCCAAAGAACAATCGCCGTCCGCTTCGGTTTTCATTATTACAGAATCGCCCAAAACATCGCAATATATTGTCTTGATTACTCCGCTCATGGACCTATCCAAACTTTCGGCAATTCTCAAGATAACGCCCAATTTTCTGACCGCGGGCAAATCCTCTTCTTTGAGTATATCTTTGTATTTGTTCCATTCGCCCAGATTAAGACCTTCTTTACGGTGCGCGCTCGCGACAAAAGCCGATAATAATAATTCTCTTTGGGTAAGTCCATTAAGATGCGAATTTAAAATTATATAAAAAGAGTGTTTGTGATGATCGTAATATTTTATTCTTGAGCCGCAATCATGCAAAAGCGATGCGACTCTTAAGATTTTTACATACTGACGGGGCAGTTTGTGCAACACTCTTAATTGTTTAAATAGCTGCATAGAAAGGTTGTAAACTTGTTCGGCGTGAGCCGCGTTTTCATCAAAGTATTTCATTATTGAGCTAATGCTATGACCCAAAATATCCGTAATAGGCTTTTCGCTGGTTGAGGGCACAGCGTAATTATATAATATGCCTTCTCTAAGTCCGCACGCGCTGATTGTCATTTGGGTATTTGGTATAACATTAAGAAGCCCTTTTATACAAGCCAAAGCGCTGATAAATATATCAGCCCTTCCACTGGACATACCCTTTATTTTCATACGTTTTTCATAATCAAGCACCTTGATCATATCATAGATATCAACAAAGTGTTCTTTTTGCAATACATAATTATGAGTATTATCCAAAGAATACCGTCTGAGCATTCTGCTGATTTTGCCCAAATTTCTAAACGCCCCGCCCACTCCTATTAGCTGAACTTCGGGCTCTAACTGTTTGAGCCAATCTAATCTTGAGAGTTGTTCAGTAATAAAAAGCTCAATTTTTTCGGCTTGTTTTTCGGGCGGCATTGTTTCATCATAAAACAAGTCGGTCAAAGTAATAGAACCAAAAGGTATATTTATTGTATTCAGAATATTGCGCCTATTATAGTGTATTAATTGGGTAGAACTACCCGAAATATCTAGAATAAGCCCTTTTGGGATTTCCAAAGAGTTGATAACTCCCTGATAAATAAGCTTGGATTCTTCTTCTTCCGCCAATACATTTATCTTAAAGCCGCACATGGCATAAACTTCATCCAAAAAACTTCTTTGATTTTTCGCGCGTCTTACCGCGTTGGTAGCTACAGCTATTATCTTATCAACTTCATAAGCGTCGCAAAGTTTTCTAAACATTTTTAATGTTTTGATTGCCTGTGCGATTTTGGACGATTTCAAAAATCCGTCCTTTTCCATTCCTTGTCCTAATCTAACTGTTTCCTTGATATCGTCAAATACTACGAAATATCCGCCTTCTAAGATATTTGCCAGAACCATTCTTACAGAGTTAGAACCTAAATCAATTACTGCAACCTTTTCCAATTTGTAACCACTTCCTTTTAGCTAAAACTATTTCATCATTTACCTTTTTGTATTATATCACAGCAATAAACCCTTGAAAAGACCCAAATTAAACAAAATTGAATCAAAATATTGTGTAAAAACACCTTTTCAATAATTTGTTCTAATAAATCAAAAGAATAGTTTTGAGCGCTCAAAGCGGCAAAACATTGCCGCGTTAAAACGCGGCTAATAAATCTAAAGTATATTTAAAAATTTTATGATTTTTTCTGATTTAATATCTCTTTTATCAAAGTCTTTTTATCTGGTCTTGTGGGTCTGCATTTGTCTAATGTTACTTCGCCTGCCACTAGAGCTTCAGCAAAAGCGGCGCAACTTGCGTAACCGCAACTTCCGCAATTAACGCCCGCAAGATTGCTGATTACTTGTTCTACCCTTTCATCTTGTTTTACTTCAAATTTATCGCCCAAAAACGCCAATACAAACCCCAAAAAAGCCGCTATTGCCATAACAATAAGTATTGGCAGTATAAATGTCATAAAAAAATCCATATTCTATCTATTCCTCTTATTCTAATTGTTAATAAAAGCCTTTTTATATAATGTCAACCTTATTATAATATCAACCTTACCCAAAAAAGTTTAAACCGCTCAAGCCCGAAAACGCCATTGCCATAATGCCCGCGGCGATAAGCGCTAAAGGCAAGCCCTTAAAGCTTTTGGGGACATCGGCTTTTTCTAATCTTTCTCTAATACCCGACATCAAAATCAAAGCCAATAAAAATCCTACCCCAATAAATAATGAGTAAAAGACAGTCTCAACAAATATAAAGCCTTTTGTTACGACCGCGTTAGCAGTTCCCAAAACCGCGCAATTAGTTGTTACCAAAGGCAAATATATGCCCAATCCTTTATAAAGCGCGGGAACAAACCTTTTCATAAAAACTTCCATTAGCTGCACTAAAGAAGCTATAATCAAGATAAATAATAATATTTGCAAATATTCTAATTCAAAGGGAATCAACAAATATGTATATATAATATATGACAAGATAGACGATATCGTAATTACTAAAATTACCGTCAATCCCATACCAATCGCGGTTTTGCTCTTTTGGCTTACGCCCAAGAACGGACAAATACCGTAAGTGTAATAAAAGACTATATTTTCGGTAAATACAGCGGTTATAAAAGTTGAAACGATCATTACCAATATATCCATTATGCCTTACCTCCTTGGGCGGTCTGAGCGGCTTTTCTTAATAAGGCTTTTTTGATTTTTTGCTTTTTTTCTATTTTTGCTTTTATATAATTATAAATAGCCATTAATATCGCGAGCATTATAAACGCCCCGGCGGGGATGCTAAATATCTGTATGCCCGAAAACTCAGGCAAAACATTTATGCCTGCTATTTCGCCCGCTCCAAGAAATTCTCTTAACAAGCCCAAGATAAACAATCCAAGCAAATACCCTGCGCCAACGCTTACGCCGTCCAATAACGCCCATTTAGGTTCGTTGCTTGCCGCGAAAGCTTCGGCTCTCGCTAAAATTATGCAGTTAACTACAATTATTTGAATAAAGCGTCCTATTTGAGTATAAATGCCCGGTAAAAACTTTCTTATTAACATATCAATTAATGTAGTCAATGTGGCGATAATTATAATATAGCAAGGAATTCTTACTTTGTCGGGAATTATCTTGCCTACCAAAGATATAATAAAATTACTTAAAATCAAAACAAAGCAAGTTGATACGCCCAACCAAAAAGCGTTATTTAATGTGTTGGTTATTCCAAGCACAGGACACATACCCAATACCATAATAAAAATTGGGTTATTGGTTACTATGCCTTCTAAGATTAAATTCTTTGCTTTCATACATTACTCTCCCAAGCGGCTTTGATAATATTGACAAATTATTGACACTGTTTCATTAATTGCCTCGCTAGTGACAGTAGCGCCGCTAACCACATCAAAATCTAAATCTTCTTTCTTTTCATATAACGCAAGTTCTGAAGCGTCTTGCTCTTCAAAATTTTGTAAATATTCGGCTAAATCAAAACTTATAGAATTAGTAACTTTGCCGTCAATCTTTTCTATCTTGCCTTCTTCATCAAAAGTAATAAAGATATTTGAGTCGCCGTATTCATAACCATAACCGGTATAAGCATAGATTTCATTTCCTAGATTGTTTCTATATAACACCGCGTCGGTTTCGGTATCTTCTTCAATCAATGTTACTTCGGTTGTTCCTTCAAACATCCTTTTTATAACTTCTAGCTCTAATTTGTCTTTTATATCAAATCTTAAGCTACCTTCAGCCGTTATTTTTTTGAT
>DUVY01000108.1 GCA_012840805.1 Clostridiales bacterium
ATGGGATATTATAATTTTATTAACAAAGTCAATATAGCGGATTTGACGCTAAACGCCGCGCCCTCGTTATGAAAAAAATTAAAGATTGGCTGATAAAAACTTTTTTTCCTCCTGATTATAAATGCGTTATTTGCGACAGGGAAATCTTTGATAATCCTAAATATTGCATTTGTCCCGAATGTGAAATAGAGTTTAACGACCAGAATTTTTGCCAAAAATGCGGAACTGTAATAGAAAACATGTCGGTCTTTTGCCAAGACTGCAAAAATTACAAGCCGCATTATTTATCCGCGCGAAGCGTTCTCATATACGAGGGCAACGCCCAAAAGCTAATACAGGGCTTTAAATATGGCAACAAAAAATATTTATACGAGCCGTTGGGACGGATGATGTCGGATTATTTTGGGAATTTGGGTTGGGATGTTGATTTGCTCGCGCCCGCGCCTATGTCGCAAGAGCGGCTAAAAGAACGCGGATATAACCAGTCCAAATTATTGGCGCAAGTTATCTGTCAAAACCATAACCTAAAAATCCAAGACGACCTTTTACATAAAATCAAGCATACGCCCTATCAAGCGAGATTGACCCGACAAGAGCGCTTTGAGCAAGTAAAGAATAATTTTTGCGTTCTTGAAAACGCCGACATAAAAAACAAAAGCATCTTGCTTGTGGACGATGTAATGACTACGGGCGCTACCGTGGACGAATTAGCGCGCATATTATTAAAACGAAAGGCGCGGCAAGTCTATGTCTTGGTCTTAGCGCAACCGCGCAAAAAAATAAGAGGACTTTATTAAAGTCCTCTTGAGATTGCTTGCCCTTGAAAAGCTTGCTTAACTGCTTCCAAAGTCTTTTCAAAATATTCTTTGGTATGCGGTTTTATCTTTTTGCCCAAAATCTCGCAATATAATTCGTCGTGGTTATATTGCTGTAAGACAAATTTTTTAGCGCCCTTTAACTCTTGCGCGATTTGGATTATGTCTTGTTTGGTCAATGTGGGCGCGAAAGTGGTTCTAAACTCATAATCTAAACCGCTGTTTTTTATAATCTCAACCGATTTTTTTATGTCTTGGGTGTCAACGGGCGCGCCGACCGTTTGGGCGTATTTTTCAAGCGGGGCTTTGTAGTCCATTGCGATATAATCAATTAACCCTTGGTCTATAAGGCTTTGCAAAACATTAGGGCGGCTGCCGTTGGTGTCTAGTTTGACGGGATAGCCCAGCGCCTTGACTTTTTGGATAAACTCGGGCAATTCTTTATTCAAGGTAGGCTCTCCGCCGCTTATGACCACGCCTTGAAGCTGACCTTTGCGCTTTTGCAAAAACGCCAAAACTTCGTCCTCGTCAATGTCGCCCGCTGATTTTATAAAAGGTCTGTTATGGCAATACCAGCAATCAAAATTACAACCGCCTAAGAAAACCGCACACGATATGTGTGCGGGATAATCTATAAAAGAATTTTTTATATAGCCTGCTATTTTCATAATTATAGTCCCGAAACAGCGGATAAGCTTTCAAACTGCTTTTTCATTTTTTCCATATCGGCGGGCATTACATATTTTATTCTTTGCCTGTATTCTTCTTTTTTACCCCTATTATAGTTTTGGACAGGGCGCAAATAACCCACAACCCTAGACCAAACCTCAGCCTCGCTGTCGCAATGCGGGCAGTTAAAGTGCTCGCCCGCGATGTAGCCGTGCTCATGACAAACAGAGAAAGTCGGGGTGAGCGAAATATACGGCATTTTGGAATTGTGGAATACTGTCTTAATTAAGTTTTTGCAGGCCTCAATGTCGTCAATCTTTTCGCCCAAATAAAAATGCAATACCGTTCCGCCTGTGTATAACGATTGCAACTCGTCTTGGTTTTCCACAGTTTCAAAAATATCGTCCGTATAGTTTACGGGCGGTTGCGTTGAGTTGGTATAATAAGGCTCTTTATCGCCGCTTGTGATAATGTCGGGATATCTATCGGTGTCTAGCTTGGCAAGCCTGTAACTTGTGCCCTCGGCGGGCGTTGCCTCAAGGTTATACATATGCCCTGTTTCTTTTTGGAACTCAACCATTATCTCTCTTAAATAATGCATTACTTCCAAAGCGAACGCTTTGCCCTCGGGCGTGGTTATGTCCTTGCCCATAAAGTTCAACAGCGCCTCGTTCATGCCCACGATGCCTATCGTGTTAAAGTGGTTGTGCCAATACTGCCCCGTGCGCGCTTTTACATCCGCCAAAAAGTACGCCGAATACGGATACAAGCCTTTTTCGGTTTGGTCTTCTATAATCTTGCGCTTGATTTCTAGCGATGTCTTGGCAATGTTGCAAAGTCTTCTTATATGGGAGAAAAACTCTTGCTTGGTCTTGCTCAAGTAACCAATCCTAGGCAGGTTCAAAGTCACAACGCCGATAGAGCCTGTCAAGGGGTTGGAGCCAAATAACCCGCCGCCTCGTTTTTTGAGTTCGCTTACATCCAGCCTGAGTCTGCAGCACATGGATATCGCGTCTTCGGGGTCTAGGTCGCTGTTCACATAGTTGGCGAAATACGGGATGCCGTATTTGCAAGTTATCTTCATAAAAGCGTTAGTTACTTCGCTGTCCCAATCAAACTCTTTGGTTATGTTAAGAGTGGGTATGGGAAAGGTAAACACTCTGCCTTTGGCGTCGCCTTCTAACATAACATCGCAAAACGCCAAATTGAACATATCCATTTCTTTTTGGAATTCGCCGTATGTGGCGTCTTGGACGACCCCGCCTATTATTACAGGCTGGTCTTTTAGGGTATTGGGCACTTTTATATCAAAAGTAAGGTTAGAGAACGGGCATTGAAAACCTACTCGGGTAGGAACATTAATATTAAACACAAACTCTTGCAAGCATTGTTTTACCTGGTCGTAGGTCATATTGTCATATCTAATAAACGGCGCTAGATAGGTGTCAAAGCTGCTCCAGGCTTGAGCGCCCGCGGTCTCGCCCTGCGTGGTAAAAGTCGCATTGACAATTTGTCCCAAAAGCGAACGCATATGCTTGGGCGGCTTGCTCTCTACCTTGCCCGGCACTCCGCCAAATCCGTGCATCAAGATATGCCTAATATCCCAGCCAGCGCAATAGGGGCCAAAAAATCCTAAGTCGTGCAAATGGATTTCTCCGCTTTCGTGAGCGTCGCGCACATCCATCGGATAAATCTCATAAAGCCAATATTTTTTGGTAAACGATTCTCTTATATAGTTATTAAGCCCGTTGACTGATTTTTGGATATTGGCGTTTTCTTTTATAGCCCAGTCATTTTCGCCCAGATAATTTCCAAACATGTCAATAGTGGCGCCGATGAGCGCGTTAATCTTTCTCGCGCTATGGCGTTTTTCTCTATAAAGAATAAACGCTTTGGCGGTCTTGGCGTGCCCGTTTTCAATAAGGACTTTTTCCACCATGTCCTGAACATCTTCCACATGCGGACGCCTGTCGCCAAATTTTTGCTCTACATTTTTAACAACTTCTTCGCTTAGACGCTTTGCCAGTTCGCGATCCTCGCCGCCCACCGCTACAGCCGCCTTATAGATGGCGTTGGTTATTTTCTCAATGTCAAAGGGTTGAACCGTGCCATCTCTTTTTAAAATTTCTTTTATCATATGTATGCTCCCCTGTATTTGATATCAATCATAATAACATATACTATATATAGTGTCAATATATAATTAAAAATACAATATGTAGAAAATATTATAATAAACAGCTTTAGTATAACTTTTGATTATATGAAGATTATTTGTATTTTTTATCTTGATGTTTTTTTGAGTTTATTAACTTCGTTATCTAGGGTTTTTTTCAACTCTTTCATTAGTTCTTTTGAGGGCGGCGCGACATCTTTCAATGAATACAAAAGACCAAGTTCGCGCCATTTTTTTACGCCCAATGTGTGATAAGGGATAAGCTCGTATTTTTGGGCGTTGACGCAATATTTGGCGAGCGCTTGGATTTGGGAAGGCGTATTATTGATGCCGGGCACTATGACCTGTCGTATCCAAAAATCAATATTATTATCAACCAAATATTGATGCATCCGCTGGGTAGGCTCGAAATCCGCGCCCGTCAATTTTTTGTGCTCAATCGGGTCGGTATGCTTGATGTCCAGCAAAACAAGGTCTGTCAAGGTCAACAGTTTTTTGATATTGTCGTTTAGCATCCCCGCGGTGTCTATCGCGGTGTGAATGGACTGCTTTTTCAAAAGCTCAAAAAACTCATATAAAAATTCGGCTTGCAACAAGGGCTCGCCGCCCGAAACCGTAACGCCGCCGTTTTTTATAAAATATGGCTTGAATTTTATAATTTTGTCCACTAATTCTTGGGCTGAATAGACCGTCCCGCAAGAGCGCTGCCAGGTGTCTGGGTTGTGGCAATAACGGCACCTTAAATCGCAACCCTGCATAAAAACCACCGTTCTTATGCCCGGTCCGTCCACCGTACCCAATGATTCTATGGAATGAATATAACCTATTTTCATATTAGTTTAATTATACCCTATAAACACAGTATGATAAAGCCCCAAAAAGCGCTTGGGCTTTTGGGGGCGATTATCAATATAAAACAAAAGCGCTTTTACAACGACTCAAAAAAGGTCCTTTGTATTACCTCGTCTTGCTGCATCTTATTTAGCGAGTTAAATCTTACCGCGTAACCGCTTACTCTTATGGTAAGGTTGGGATATTTTTCGGGATGTTTTTGTGCGTCCAATAGGCATTCGCGGTCTAGAACATTGACATTTATATGATGCGCGCCCTGCGAGAAATATCCGTCCAATATATTGACCAAATTAGTTTGTCTGTCTTTCATATTAGCGCCCAATGTTTTGGGTATGATGCTAAATGTGTTGGATATGCCGTCTTGGCAAGCCTCATAAGGTAGTTTGGCGACGCTGTTTAAAGAGGCAAGCGCGCCGCAGCACTCTCTACCGTGCATAGGGTTTGCCCCCGGCGCGAAAGGCTCGCCAAACTTTCTGCCGTCGGGCGTGGAACCCGTTTTTTTGCCATACACGACATTGCTGGTTATTGTTAAAATGGACAAGGTGTGCTTGGCGTCGCGATAAGCGGGGCGTTTTTTGAGCGCTTCATAAAAATACGAGACAATTTCGCGGGCGATAGAGTCCACTCTCTCATCGTCGTTGCCGTATTTGGGGAAATCGCCTTCCACCGTATAGTCAACAACAATGCCTTGCTCGTTTTGTATCGCTTGGACTTTGGCGTGCTTGATCGCGCTTAACGAGTCCGCCGCGACCGAAAGCCCAGCGATTCCAAACGCCATAAGCCGCTCCACATGCGTGTTATGCAATGCCATTTGGATTTTTTCATAAGCGTATTTGTCGTGCATATAATGGATGATGTTCATCGTGTCCACATATAGCGCCGCCAGCCAGTCCATATATTTTTGAAACCTTTGGTAAACCTCGTCATAATTAAGCTCGCCTGTCAACGCGGGCATTTCGGGCCCGATTTGGACGCCGCTTAACTCGTCTTTGCCGCCGTTGATCGCCATCAGCAACACTTTGGGTAGATTGCAACGCGCGCCGAAATATTGCATTTGCTCGCCAATTTTCATCGCGCTTACACAGCAAGCGATGCCGTAATCGTCGCCATAAATAGGACGCATAATATCGTCGTTTTCGTATTGTATGGAATTGGTGACAATGCTGATATAAGCGCAGTATTCTTTGAAGTTTTGGGGCAAGCTCTGCGACCATAATACCGTCAAGTTAGGCTCGGGCGATGGAGTCAAATTCTCCAGCGTGCGCAAAAACCTATAAGAAGTTTTGGTAATCAAATGCCGCCCGTCAAGCCCCATTCCGCCTATGCTTTCGGTAACCCACGTCGGATCGCCCGCGAACAGCTCGTTATATTCGGGCGTTCTAAGCTGGCGTGCCATCCTAAGTTTTAGGACGAATTGGTCAATAAGCTCTTGGGCAAATTCTTCATTGATAACGCCGTTTTTTAAATCCCTTTGGATATAAATATCCAAAAATGTGGATATCCTGCCCAAACTCTCCGCCGCGCCGTTTTGTTCCTTTATCGCCGCGAGATAGGCAAAATATACCCATTGGACAGCTTCTTGGGCGTTTGCGGCGGGCGCTGAGATATCGTATCCATACATAGCCGCCATTTGTTTTAATTGTTCTAGATATTCTATCTGACGAAAAACTTCTTCTCTTAGGCGGATGTTTTCGTCTAACATTGTGACATTTTCCAACGCTTGCATATCGGCTTTTTTCTTCTCAATCAAGTAATCTACGCCATACAGCGCCACTCTTCTATAATCGCCGATAATCCTGCCCCGACCATACGCGTCTGGCAAGCCCGTGATAATTCCGCTTCGGCGAGCTTTGCGCATAGTGGAAGTATATGCCCTAAACACCCCGTCGTTGTGGGTGGTGCGGTATTTGAATTGGTCTTCTATTTTTTGGGATAGCTTATAACCGTAAGCTTCGCAAGCCGCTCGCGCCATGCGCATTCCGCCAAAGGGATTGACGCCGCGCTTTAGCGGCTCGTCGGTCTGGAATCCTACGATAAGCTCGTTTTCTTTGTCCAAATAACCTGGCTTATATGAAGTCAGCGAGCTTACGGTTTCGGTGTCTATATCCAGCACTCCGCCTCGTTCTTCCTCTAGTTTGTGAAGCTCGTTATATTTTTCCAATAAGCCCAATGTCCGCTCGGTAGGACCTATCAAAAAGCTTTGGTCGCCGTCATAGGGCTCGTAGTTTGTAACGATAAAATCGCGCACATTGACATCTTTGTCCCAAAGATGCGCTTTAAATCCATTCCATTCTTTTCTCATACGTATATATATCCTTTAAAATTTTTTTATTAATCATAAAAATAATTTATGTGCTTCTAATAGGGGGATAGATATTATACATCCAAAATCTTAATATTGGCAAGCGTATACGGTGATATAATTACAAAAATAAGCTTAATAATCTGTTGTCAAGCTGTCGAATTTTAGTTTTTTTGGGCAATAATATTACGCCCTTTGAATATTATGTCTTTGCATGCCAAAAAGACACTATAACATCAAGACTTATAGTATATTATTGATTTTTTCTTAAGTAATATTGAATTTTTTCTAAACTAGTCTTGAGCGGGCGATTTTGATTTTTTGGGAGGCAACAACAAAAGCATAGAAACTCTTTGCTTATACTCCTCGTAACCTGAACGTGTTTTTAGTAATTTTTTTTCTATCATAGGAATGCTGATAAACAAAAACAGCAAAGCAATCAATACCGCGCCTACAAAAGAATACCACGGCGTATTTAAGTTGCTGAAAGAAAACACATACACGCCCCACCAAAAAACTATTTCGCCCAAATAATTGGGATGTCTTGAGTAAGCCCAAAGACCTCTGTCCATTACTTTTTGGGCGTTTTCGCTATCGCGTCTAAAGTCTTTCATTTGCTTGTCCGCGATTAATTGAATCATTGTCGCTATTACCATTGTAAGCAAGCCCAAAGAAGTAAAGGCATTAAAAGACGAGTTCCCGAAAATAGCGAAATACAAAGGGACCGTTCCCAAATACACTAACACGGTGGGCATAAGGTTGATTCCAAACAAGTTGGTAACAAAAAACAGCTTGGGGTTTTTTTCCCTTAGCATCGTATAGCGCCAGTCTTGAGTTTTGGTCAAGCCCATAAAGCCCGAAGCCCAATTATATGTAAGTCGAATAGCCCAAAAACCGATGCAAATTAGCATCAGCATATCTCCAAACCTAAGGGGTTGGCCGTTTATAACAAGCCACGCCGATATGATAACAAGAGGCTGAACGCTCCAATAAGGGTCATACATGCTGGAGTTTTTAAAAATAACGCCAAACACCCACACAACAAGCGTAGCGCATATATTGGCTATAAATGTCAATATAATTACATTATTTATAAAGGGTTTTAATAAGATAAAAACTAAAATTCCTAACGCAGCCGCCAAAATATATACCGCTATCACAATCAAAAAACTTATCGGCCTGTTCATAAATCCTCCCGCTATATAACTATAATTACACCTTACATTATATCTATAAACCGCTGTCTTATCAAATGAAACATTTACAATTATGCCTATTTCATATATAATTATCATATAAATATTTTAAATAATAAATCTTGAACGGATAAATATGGCGAAAATCTTGATTATAGAAGACGACCCTCAAATTTCAAGGCTGGTTATGCTGGATTTGATGCACGAGGGATATGAAGCGGAATGTTCGACGAACGGCAGGGAAGGGCTGGAAAAAGCGCAGCTGGGCGATTATGATTTGATTATTTTGGATATTATGCTGCCATCGCTAAACGGGCTGGAAGTATTAAGACGGCTTAGAATGACCAAAAACACGCCCGTTATTATGCTGACCGCGCGCGACCAGACCATAGATAAAGTTATGGGTCTTGATATGGGCGCCGACGACTATATGACTAAGCCTTTCGCGATAGAAGAACTTCTCGCGCGGATAAGAACGATTCTAAAACGCCACGCCAATCACGGTCAGGAAATAGACTCTCAAGACGAACGAAGGGTGGGGAAACTGGTCATTAATCTGAACAAGCACTCGGTAACATACGACAATAAGCCCGTAGAGCTTACACGAAAAGAATACGACCTTTTGCTATATTTGGTGGAAAACAAAAACAAAGTGCTAACGCGCGATCAAATTTTGGACGAGGTCTGGGGCTATAATTTTTACGGCGAGACCAATGTAGTTGATGTGTATATAAGATATTTGAGAAGCAAGATAGATTATAAGTTTGGCGCGCAACTTATACATACATTAAGAGGAACAGGCTATATCCTAAAAGACGAACATAACTAAAGGACTGGCTTTGAATTCGATTGATAAAGAAAAAAAATCCCAAAAATCTAAGTTTTTAAATAATTTTTTGAACGCTTTGCTATTTGCGCCCAAAGCGGTGGCTAATTTTTTCAAAAAAATTTACGCTTGGTTTAACTATAACATAACCGCTAAAATGACTTTTATAAACGCGGTTATTTTCACTTTCTTTGGCGTCGCGTTGATTGTCATAATCGTTTATATCTCGGAAAAGTCCGTATTTGGCCCGCACGAGTCGGACTTGAAGTTTTATTATAATTATGTCACAAACGAGCTAAAGGCGGGCTTGGACGAAGATAAAATGGACTCAAAAATCGCCGAGTTTGAGGCCGCCGATATAAAAATGGTAATCTTAGACGATAATGATAATTTTTTGTGGGGCACGCTTACTAAGACCAATACCGCTTTTGATAGTCTTATAAACACCCCGACTGACAAAACGCCCATTGTCCAAAGAAAAAATATGTATTATTCTGGGCGGTTAAGCGCGGGCGGGCAAGTTTATAAAATATACCTTATGAGAAATATGTCTTCGGATTATAATCTGCTGATAAAGCTAAAGACAGCGGTCTATATTATAATTCCGCTTTCTTTGATTGTTCAGCTTATCGTGGGCATACTATCAGGCGGAGTGTTGTTATCGCCCATAAGAAAGATAACCAACTTAACTCGAAGAATAACGCGAGAAAATCTTTCCACAACCCGACTAGACGAGGGCAAGGCCAGCGGCGAATTAAAAGAATTGATTCAAGTTCTCAACGGAATGTTGGACAATCTGCAAGAGTCTTTTGAGGCGCAGGATAGGTTTGTGTCCGACGCCTCGCACGAGCTAAAGACGCCCATAGCCGTTTTGCAAGGATACAGCGATATTCTAAAGCGTTGGGGCAAAGAAGACCCGGCGGTATTGGAAGAGAGCGTAAACACTATATTCAAAGAAACGCAACATATGAAAAATCTGGTTGAGATGCTCTTGTTTTTGGCGCGCGCCAATAACAAGACCGCCAACCTTAAGATTGAGAATTTCTTTTTAAATGACTTGTTGGAAGAAATAATCAAAGAGACGCAGCATACCTGTAAAAACCGAAAGATATCAATCGGCAAGATGATGGCTTTTACGGTGGACGCCGACAGGGAGCTTATAAAGCAACTGATACGAATAATTGTTGACAACGCCATAAAATACACCAAAGACGACGGCGAGATTAAGGTTAGCTGCTATCGCGACGAGGAACACGCCTATATAGTGGTTCAAGACGACGGCATCGGCATCTCAAAAGAAGACCTAACCCATGTATTTGAGAGATTTTATAGGGCGGACAAAGCCCGATCAAGAAGCTCGGGCACGGGGCTGGGGCTTAGCATAGCCAAAAAAATAGCCGACGCGCACAACGCCGAAATACTTATAAGCAGCGAGCCCGGACAAGGCACAATAGTCAATCTAAAAATGAATCTAGGCGGCGAGCAAGAGAATATTTAATAATATTTATTTGTAAAGATTTGGAAAAATGCTATAATTGTTTTTGGAGAGAATATATGGCTTATTGCCCAAATTGCGGAAGAGAAGGAAATAACTTTTGTTCTTTTTGCGGAACGACTCTTATTTTGGAAAACCAAGATCCCCCGACAAAACAAGAAATTACCCAAAAGCCTAAAATTATATTAATTGCTTTAAGCCTTTTGTGCTTTATAGCTGGACTAATAATCTATGTAGCGCTACGCGATAAGCCAGAGTCTGCAATTTATTTAAAATATTCGGGTATATCTGCGTTAACATATATAGCGATAATAATCGGAGTCGCGTTTATACCTTTTTAGGAAAAGGAGAGGAAAATTATGAGATGTCCCATATGTGAGAACCAAGCGCCAGACGATAGCGTGTTTTGCACTTTTTGCGGCAACCAATTGCCGCCCAAAACGCAAGAACAATCAAGTTACACTTATAATGGCTCGTCTTATTCCTATCAACAACCTTCTCATCAGCAGCCCTCGCGGTCGCAGATAGACGACGCCGGTTGTTTGGCGTTGTTTATTAGTTTCGTGCAACCCTTTATTGGTTTCGCGCTTTATCTTGTATGGAAAGATTACAGACCAAACAGCGCGAAAACCTGTCTTACGGTGGCGATAGTATCTCTTGTTCTAAGTATTGTGGGCGGTGTAATCATGGCTATTGTCGGCTTGTTGGCGGAGCCTTTTATAGAGTTTGGCGACCTTGAGAATATACAAAAGATTATTAACTTTTTTATAACATAAAAGCAAACCCATTGATCCTTTTTCTATAACGGCTTCTTTTTTAAATGAAGTCGTTTTTTTATGCGTTAAAGGCGTATATTTTTAGCGTCAAATAATAATTACTATATATACAAGGAGTGTGACAAATGAAAGCAACCGGTATAGTAAGAAGGATTGATGAGTTAGGCAGAGTTGTAATTCCTATGGAAATAAGGCGCACTATGAAAATTAGAGAGGGCGACCCTTTGGAGATATTTACCGACAGCAACGGCGAATTGATTTTGAGAAAATATTCGCCTATGGAGAGCGTGGAAGGTTACGCCGTCTTTTTGGCGGATTCTATAGCCGAAACCATAGAAACCGGCGTTATTATTTGCGATAAGGATGTAATAGTGGCGGTTTCTAATCTGCCCAAAAAAGAATATATAGGGCAAAATATTACCGCCGAGCTTGAGCAAGCGATTGAAAATAGAAAAACCGTTCTTAATGTGTCTGAGGATAAGCTTGTCAAGATTAAGTTTGACGACAACGCATATCGCTCTCAAGTTATCGCGCCCATCCTCGCCGCGGGCGATACTTATGGGGCGATTATTTTGGTTTCCAAAGACAGGGCGCTGTCCGATATTGAATTAAAAGTCGCGACTTCCGCCGCGAATTACTTGGGCAAACAATTAACTTAAAAAAATTATTGAAATTTAAAAAATACGGTTTTTATAACCGTATTTTTTTGTTTTTATTTATTAGACGAATTAATGGCTATATTTCCTTTGTCAGAAATACTGACGCTACAGCCCAAAGCTTTTTCAAAAAAAGAAACGGGAAGATAAAGCTCATTGGCTAAAATTTTGGGCGGGGTGTTGATTGAAAAATATTCGGCGCCTTTGGAATAGTAAAAGAATGAAACATCGCCGTTTTGGTCGAAGGAATATCTTATCAAAATAGCGTCCGAATCAAAATAGCTTGTCTTGTAGATTTTTGTGTAATTGTCTTTATGGTTAAATTCCACATTAAACCCTAAGACCATCAAAATCGACCCCGCGGGCAGCATCAGTTCGCTGTCTTGATAATACGACTGATACACATTGGTTTCAATGTTTTGACCGTTGACATAAACGCTGAAATTTTGTTTTATGGACGGTCTTGAAACCGAAAATTTGGCGGACTGCTTTATGGTCGTATCCAAATGTTTCTCCTTGTGAATGGATTATTTTGTATTATTATATCATTATCAATGGAATTTGGCAAAGAAATTGACCTTATCTAATGATTTGCAAAAAACCGTTCAAATGGTATTATTATGCTATGGATTTTAACGCCAAAACGCTCAAAAAAAGTTTGGGGCAAAATTTTATTACCGATATCAATTTGTTAAAAGCTATCATCCAAGACGCGCAAATAACTCCTGATGACAATGTTTTGGAAATTGGAACGGGCGCGGGCGCTTTGACCAAAGTTTTGTCCGAATACGCGAATAAAGTTTTGTCCTATGAGATTGACAAAAGCTTGCGACCCGTTATATCGCGCGCGCTAAGCGACGCCCAAAATACTCAAGTTGTTTTTGAGGATTTTTTGGAAGCCAAAGAAAAGGATATTATAAAATTTATTGGAAAAAATTACAAAGTCGTAGCCAATCTCCCTTATTATATAACCACTCCCATTATCTTTAAACTTCTGGATTTTGCGGCTTTGCCAGCTAGCATAACCATTATGGCGCAATTGGAAGTAGGCCAAAGGATTGTCGCAAAACCCGCTTCCAAAGATTATGGCGCTTTGACCGTGGGAATTGAGAGCAAATATCAAGCCAAGATCGCTCGCAAGGTCAAAAAAGAGATGTTTATACCCCGACCCAAAGTTGACTCTTGCGTGATACATTTGGTTTACCGCCCTTATAAAATAGACGATTATGACTTTTTCAAAAGAACGGTCAAGAGCGCGTTTTGCGCTCGGCGAAAACAACTTGTCAATAACTTGTCCGCTGATTTTGACGTAAGCAAAGATGTCTTAAAAGATATTTTGCGCTCTATCAATATAGATCCTAGTGTCCGCGGCGAGATGTTAAATACGCATCAGTTTATAGACTTATCGGCTATTTTGAAAAAACATATTCAAGACAAATAAGGGCTTTGGCACAAAACCTATAATAACCGAATAAAAATTTAACCAAAAACGCCTTTATGTATTAAGGGCGTTTTTTTGTTTGGCGTTTTTTTATTGTATGATAATGTCTTTATTCAAAGCTTTCACACTATTTGTGTTTTTTGGCATATAAATTATTGATATGTATTCGTATTATGACCTTAGGGTCGATATCCAATATTTGACAAGTATGGGCGCGGACCTTTTATATATAGGCAATACGGTTTTGGGTCGGCCTATCCCCGCGCTACATATCGGGGATTATTCGCCCAATCAAATACTTATCCAAGGCAGCGTTCACGCAAGAGAACATATCACATCCCAGCTTATAGTAGAGCTTATATATTACACGCTAAGAACTCAAGGGACTGACTTTGGCGGCGGCGGGATGTATTTTGTGCCAATGGTGAATATTGACGGGGTTATGCTTTGTCAATTTGGGCTTGCGGAAGCGCCGTCGTCTTTGCATGAGTTTTTGTTGGGTATTAACGGCGGAAGCGATGACTTTTCGCTTTGGAAAGCCAATATAAACGCTGTGGATATAAACACCAATTTTCCGGCGAGGTGGGGAACGGGCGTCCAAAACGTTTTTTCGCCCGCGCCGTCCGATTATGTAGGGCCTTATCCGGCGTCCGAGCCTGAAACCCGCGCGCTTATGGATATAACTTTAAGAGTATATCCGCGCCTTACCATAAGCTACCACGCCCGCGGGCAAGAGATTTATTGGCAGTTTTATCAGCAAGAGCCCAATCTCTCGCGCGATCGAGCGATAGGTCAAGTCTTTAGCGAGCTTACTACTTATGCTTTAATAGACGGAACATTGGGCAGCGCGGGCGGATACAAAGATTGGTGCATTCAAGACTTTTTTATTCCAGCTTATACTTTTGAAATAGTTGACGCATCCTATCCTTATCCAATAGACTATATAGCGTTAGAAGAAGATTGGGAGCTTAACAAGCTTGTGCCTATTACCGCGTTAAATCAAGCTAAAGCGGTTTTTTGCTGAAATCTTTTTTTAACCTTTTGTTCTTATTTGAAAAAAACACTCTATTGTGATAAGGTTGTTACTAATGACAGACGAACAATTTATGCTGATAGCGCTTAAAGAAGCGAAAAAAGCCCTAAAGACTAAGGATGTGCCCGTAGGCGCCGTAATAGTAAAGGATGGAAAAATTATATCCAAAGGCCGCAACGAGCGTGAAAAATACAATGACGCCACCAGTCATGCCGAAATCGTGGCGATACGCCGCGCCAACAAAAAACTCAAATCGTGGTATTTGGACGGATGCGTTTTGTATGTCACAATGGAGCCTTGCGTAATGTGCGCGGGCGCTATTATCAACTCGCGCATTGAAAAGATCGTCTTTGGCGCCTCTGACTTTAGGTTTGGCTGCTGCGGAACGCTGTATAACTTGCCTGAAGACGAGCGTTTTAACCATAGGGCGCGGGTGGTAAGCGGCGTTTTGGGCGAGCAATGCGCCAAATTGCTTACCGATTTTTTCAAAGAATTAAGAGAAAAGCAATCCCGACAAACAAAAGAGTAAATCGTCATTTATAGCCTAAAAGGTGCTATATTTTAGGCGAAATGATAATTTTTTTGGCGTCTTTAGCTGTCGCTATCGCCTTTGGTTGTATATTATTGACATTATTTTTTAAAGGTAATAAAATAAGGATATGGTCCAGGATTTTTGCGGTGTTATCCTAAGGGTTGATAACCCTAATTTTAAGCGCAGCCCCTCTTACGAGATAAAAATTTGGGGTAAATCAATGTTAGAATGGGTATCTTCGGTATTTTGGGAAGAGCCCATTATTTATGCCGACATAACAGGCGATGAAAAATCCAATGTCGCGCTTATAGACAAAATCCTAAAAGACAATAATTTCGACAGGAAATATATCGCCGTTTTATTTTCGGATACGCCGCTTGTGACCCGAAGAACGATAATGGAAGCCGTTGAGTATTGCCAAGAAAACGATTTGGACTATGTCAAGATGACGCGCGGATACATAATAAAAAAAGACTGCCCAAAATCTTTTGGGGAGGTTGTCAAGTCCAAAACGCATTATTTCTCTTTTGAGGACGACTTTTTGACGGCATATAATTTCAAAACGCTTTCGTTAATCAACGAGGTGCAAAAACAGCGCATAATAGAACGGCATATGCACAACGGCGTTTATTTTTTGGACCCGTCGTCCGTTTTTATTGACGATACCGTGGAGATCTCAAGCGGGGCGACTATTTATCCAAACAATCATTTTTTAGGAAGCACCAAAATCAGCGAGGGCGCTGTCTTGTTTGACGGCAACTTTATCACAGACAGCGTAATTGGTCAAAACGCCCAGATACGATCGTCTAATATTAGCGGAAGTTTTATAGGCAATAATACTGTTGTGGGGCCGTTTGCTTACTTGCGCCCTGAAAGCTATATCGGCGAGGACTGCCGAATAGGCGATTTTGTGGAAATTAAAAAAGCGCGTATCGGCAACAAGACCAAAGTCGCGCATCTTACATATATAGGCGACTGCGAATTAGGTCAAAATTGCAATGTGGGTTGCGGAGTGGTCTTTTGCAATTATGACGGTAAAAACAAACACTTTTCCAAAGTGGGCGACAATGTGTTCATTGGTAGCAACACCAATATAATCTCGCCCGTAGTGATTGAGGATAACGCTTTTATCGCGGCAGGCTCTACCATAAACCAAGATGTTCCAAAGGGCAATCTGGCTATCGCGAGGGCGCGTCAAGTCAACAAGCCCGATTATATAAGAAAAAAACTGGAGGAATGAAAAAAATGGTTACGCACAACAACAACGTCAAACTCTTTTCGGGCAACGCCTGCCCCGTCTTAGCCAAAGAAATTGCTAACAAGCTAGACATAGAACAAGGCAAGATGGAAGTCGGCAGGTTTTCGGATGGCGAAATAAACATCCATATAATGGAAAGCGTAAGGGGTTGCGATGTTTTTGTGGTGCAATCAACTTGCTCGCCCGTCAACGACAACTTAATGGAATTGCTTATTATCATTGACGCTATGCGCAGAGCGAGCGCGGGCAGAATAACGGCCGTTATGCCGTATTTTGGATACGCGCGTCAAGACCGCAAGACGCGAGCCAGAGATCCCATAACAGCCAAGCTGGTCGCCGACCTTATAACCTCGGCGGGCGCGGACAGGGTGCTTACTATGGACTTGCACGCGCCGCAGCTTCAGGGATTTTTTGATATTCCTGTTGACCATCTGTTTGGAACGCCCGTTTTGTGCAAAGAGATAGCGAAAACGGATTTATATAAAAAAGACTTTGTGGTGGTTTCGCCCGATATGGGAAGCGTGTCCCGAGCACGAGCGATGGCGCAAAGAATGCACACGCCTTTGGCAATTGTGGACAAGCGCAGACCCAAACCCAATTCGGTAGAAGTAATGAATATTATCGGCGAGGTCAAGGGCAAGGCTTGCTTATTGGTGGACGACATGATTGACACGGCGGGCACGATTTGTCAAGCCGCTCAAGCGCTTATTGAAGCGGGCGCTACCGAGGTTCACGCTTGCTGCACGCACGCCGTATTAAGCGGACAAGCCGTGGAAAAGTTGGAGAACTCGCCCCTTAAGACTATAACGATGCTTGACACGATAGAGCACAAAGACAAGCCCGCTAGCGTCAAATTTAAGACGGTAAGCGTGGCGCCTATCTTCGCCGAAGCAATAAGAAGCATATATATGGACTTGCCTTTGAGCAGGCTTTATGAATAAACAATGAAAATTATCGTAGGTCTTGGCAATCCCGGCAAAAAATATCTTCGCGCCTTCCATAATATTGGATTTATGACGCTGGAGGCCGTAGCCCAAAAACTAAATATAAAAATCAAAAAACTCAGGTGCAAAAGCTTAATAGCCGAGTCCAACCTAAACGGGAATAAGTTTGTGCTCGCCTGTCCGCAAACATATATGAATTTAAGCGGCGAGGCTGTGGTTTTGTTGCTGGAAAAATTTAAAAGCGACCTTGACGAGCTTTTGGTGGTCTATGACGACGCCGATATCGGCTTAGGTTCAATACGGCTAAGGCCTTGGGGTAGCGCCGGCACGCACAACGGTATGAAAAATATAATTCAAAGCCTTGGCAGCGAGCAGTTTAAGCGCCTTAGAATAGGGATAGGACCGCCGCCCGAACATGTCCCCTTGCACGAATATGTGCTTCAAGACATTCCCAAAGATTTAAGACAGACTATGTTTGAGGCGATAATGAGCGCGAGCGACAGTATTATAGATTGGATAAACGGCGCGCCTTTTGACGCTATTATGCAAAATTATAACAAAACAAATTAAAGACTTGAAAAATAATCAAAATAATTATATATGCCTATAAAAAATAATCTCCCAATACCGCGCGAAGCCCAAGATATCGCGCTTTTGATCTCGCGAGGCTCCTCTGCCTCGCTATTTGGCTTGTCTTTAGGCGAAAAAACTTATTTTGCCGCCTGTATGCCTGATTTTGTTTTGTATGTGGCGGCGGATTATTTTCAAGCCTCAAAAGTTTACGAGCAATTATCTCATTTATGCGAAACCGCGCTTTTGCCCGCCATCCCCGATTTGCTGACTTATAAGCAAGGCGCGACAGAAGAAATATTTTTTAGGCGCATTGACGCTTTAAATAAGCTCATTAGCGGCAAGCTCGATGTTTTGGTCGTAACCGCGCAAAGCTTATGCGAGCTGTTTCCCAAAAAATCCGATCTTCAAGACCATATTATTAATATTTCCCAAAACCAAACGGTTAACATAGACGATATCGTGTTCAAGCTTCTTTCGGGCGGTTACAAAAGGGCATCTTTGGCGAGCTCGCCGGGGTATTTCTCGTTAAGAGGCGATATATTGGATATTTACCCTTATTCAAGCGAGCCCGTAAGGATCGAGTTTTTTGGGAATTTGGTAGAAAGCGTAATGACATATTCCCCAAACTCTCAAACCCGAGTCAAATCATTGCAAAACGCGACCATTTATCCGTTAACCGAGTTTTTTATAAGCAAAGAATTGTTTGAAAAGCTAAAACAAGAAATTTTTCGCAGGCGCAATAATAACCTTGACCCCGATTCTAAAGCCCGACAAGACAGAATTATAGACGAATTGATGTTTAAGCTTGAAGCCCAGTCTATTGATAACTCTTATGTTTATATATCTTATCTGTTGGACAGGCGCCCTTTGAGCGAGCTTTTGCCCGAAAACGCCATAATAATTTATGACGAGACCAAGCTGATTTTGGACGCTTTTGATAATCTATATAACGAGCATTACGCGCGCATAAAGTCCTTGATTGAGTTGGGCGAAGTCTTTTTTGACGCCCACAAGCAACTTATAGACCGTCAAGAAGTTTTTGGACCGTATCAAAAGTTTAACAAATGCGCTTTGTGCAAGATCTTTTCGGCTAACAAAATCTTTGAGCCCGATAAGATTTTTGACTTTAGGGTAACGCCTATAACCCGTTATGTAAGCGTTATGGATGAGCTTGTTCAAGACTTGAAAAATTGGAAAGCTAATTCTTACAGTGTCTTGCTTACGGCAAAGGATCAAGCCGCCGCCAAATCATTGCAATCCATTATAGCGGACAAGGGGCTGTTTATAGATATAAGCGATGACATTCCGCCCAATTTTTTGGGCTCTTCCAAAACTCTTATCTCGCCCATAAAAACGGGCGTTGGATGTTCTTGGCATAACGATAAATTTATACTTATCGGCAATGACGATCTGTTCGCCAAAAAAAAAGCGCTATCGCCCGCTAGGACCAAAGATGTCTTTTTTGAGGTCAAAGAAGGCGATTATGTCGTCCATTATATACACGGCATCGGCATCTGCAAAGGATTAACCCGCCTAAGCGGCAGCTTAGGAACAAAAGATTATATCGTTATAGAGTATCGTAACGGCGACATACTGTATGTGCCCACAGAGCAGTCCGATTTGTTATCTAAATACAGCGGCTCTACGCCCAAATTATCCAAACTTGGCGGCGTGGAATTTGGCAAAGTCAAGCAAAAAGTAAAAAGCGAAATCAAAAAAATGGCGTTTGACTTGCAAGAGCTTTACGCCCAAAGAAGCCAGCAAAAAGGATATGCCTATGAGATAGACGAGCAGTTGCAAAGGGCATTTGAGGATTCTTTTGAGTTTGCCGAAACCCAAGACCAAAGGACCGCCACCGACGAAATCTTAGACGATATGAGAAATGGCGTTGTAATGGACAGGCTTGTTTGCGGCGATGTGGGCTATGGCAAGACCGAAGTAGCTTTGCGGGCGGCTTTCGCGACCGTTACGAGTAACCGTCAAGTCGCGTTTTTGGCGCCTACCACAATACTATCCGAACAGCATTACAAAACCGCTTGCGAGCGGATGAGAGATTGGGGCGTTAGCGTGGAAGTTCTCAACCGCTTTAAGTCCGCCAAAGAAACTAAGGAGATTCTAAAAAGGCTAAAGGCGGGCGAGATAGATATTTTATGCGGCACGCATCGAATTTTGTCCAAAGATGTAGAGTTTAAGGATTTGGGGCTTCTGATTTTGGACGAGGAACAGCGCTTTGGCGTGGAAGACAAAGAAAAAATCAAGATGCTAAAAAACAATGTCAATGTTTTGAGCATGTCGGCTACGCCTATTCCTAGGACTTTGCATATGTCGCTAAGCGGCATAAGAGATATAAGTCTTTTGAGCGTTCCGCCCTCTGATAGACTGCCTATCCAAACATATATCGCCGAGCTGTCGGACGGGCTTATCAAAGACGCCATTACCCGAGAGCTAAGCCGCGGCGGACAGGTGTTTGTGGTCTATAACCGCTCGGAGTTTATTGACGGTTTCGCGACAAAGATAAAAAGGCTCGCGCCCGAGGCTTTGATAGAGGTTATTTTTGGGACTATGCCTGAGCAACAGCTTGCTCGCGCGATCAAAAGATTTTACGAGGGCAAAAGCAATGTCTTAGTATGCACCGCCATAATAGAAAACGGCATAGACCTAGCTAACGCCAACACCTTAATTGTGTGCAACGCCGATAGGTTTGGGCTTAGCCAGCTATATCAGCTAAGAGGCAGGGTGGGCAGGAGCAATAGATTGGGATATGCTTATCTTACCTTTGAGCCCGACAAAGAATTGACTAGTCAAGCCTACAAAAGACTAGAAGCCTTGATGGAGTTTACCGAACTGGGCAGCGGGTTTAAGATCGCGCTCAAAGATTTGGAAATAAGGGGCGCGGGCACGGTTTTGGGAAAAAAACAGCACGGGCATATGGAAAAAGTGGGGTATGAGCTTTATACTAAGCTTTTAATGCAAGCCCGACAAGAACTAGAAAACAAGCAAGCGCGGGATATCGCTGAATGCCGCGTGGAAGCCGATTTTGACGCTTATATCCCGGACGAGTTTATAAAAGATAGTAGCGTCAGAATGAGGCTTTATAACAAAATCTCGGCTATCCAAAACCCCCAAGACCGATTGGACATACTTCAAGAAATAAAGGATGTCTTTGGGGCTTTGCCAAAACAAGTTGAGAATCTTGTTAATGTGGGATTATACAAAGGCTTGGGAGTGCGGGCTAAAGCGAGCATTGTCCATTTGGAAAAAAACAACGGATGGATAATGTTTGACGAGGTTACGCCCGAGCTTATTGATGTTGTCAATAATTTTAAAAATATAGCTTCATTGGATTTGAGCAAAAAGCCAAAAGTCTTGTTAAAAAGCCAAACATATAAAAACATCTATAACTTCTTGCAAACGCTGGCTGATAAATACAACTAAAAAGTATTGCTAAACAATTAAAAATTAAGTATAATATTAAATACTGCAAAATGTCGGCACAAAAAGGTCGGAGATGATATGATAAAAAAACTAATAACAATCTTACTATGCATAGCGCTTGGAATGGGCATCTTGTCGGGATGCAAGCTGTTTGTGCTGGACGAGGAAAGGGATATGGCCGAGTCGGTCGCCGTAATCGCGTCCAGAACTTTGCCCATAAAAATCAAAAAAGACGACGACACCTTTGAAGACGGAGCTTTTACTTCTGAAGAGAGGGTTATTTCCAAACTTGAGTTATATAATGTGTTTAGACAATACGGCGAAAGCTATCAATCTCAATTTGGCTTTTCGGCGGAAGAAGCTTATGATAAATTGCTTGACCAATTAATTGAGCGCGAATTGTTGCTAAACGAAACTCAAAGGCTTATCGCCGCCAATCAAATCATGTTTAGGCAATCCGAGTTAAACCAAATCTGGAAAGATGTCTATGACCAGATTGACAACGGCCTATATGAGTTTGAGACAGAAATTGCCAAAGAATACGACCAAGAAATATATATACGCGGTCAAGGCGAGGACATTCAACCCGATTGGCCTGTTTTGGAATACGCCTACGCGCCCGAAGAGGACAAAGACTCCGACTATGAAATAAAAGACAATATTATTATGGACGAAGAGCCTTGGGAGCCCGAAGGCAGCAGAGGCCCTATCTTTGATTATTCTATTATTCAATACGGAACGGACGAAGCCAAACAAGAATATTTTAAGTCAGACGAGTATCGCCTAGCGGCGCTAAAAACCGAGGCGTTAAGAAGATTTTTGCAAAACATAAGGGAAAACATAAATCCCGATATTCTTTCGCCCGCAAACGCGGCCAAATTTGAGGCAGACCTTAATAAAATAGACCAATACAAGAACGCCCAGCCACACGAGTTCGCTAAGTTGTATAATCAGCTTCAAGACCTTTGGTTTATAAGATATCTGTATTACGAAAACGCGTATAACGGTATGTTGTTTAACAAACTGCAAGAATACGCCGAAAAGGATGTCACGGTAACCGAAGAAGAAGTCAAAAACTATTACGACAAAAAACTAGCCGAACAAAAAGCGTTCTTTGACGCCGATATTTCCAATTATATCTCGGCGTTAAAAGACGGCAATGATTTGATATTATATCATCCCAAAAATGTGGATTGGTTTTATGTAAAGCATATATTAATTCCTTTCTCAGACGAGCAAAAAGCCAAAATTGATAATTACAAAAAATTAGGCGTCACCGAGGAGGAGGTTAAGGCTTATAGGCTTAGACTTGCGGACCAAATAACCTCTTACGAGCATGAGTTTGGCTATAATGTAGGCGATCCCAAACATATATCTATTATAGAAAACGAAATATATAGAGAAATGAAACATTTAGAGGGCAAACCAAAATCGGCAGAGCGAGCGTTTGAGAAACTTATCTTTAGATACAACACAGACCCGGGTATCTTTAATAATGTAAAAGGCTATGGAATGCAATATACGACCCAAAAAGGCAAATCGGGATTCCAGCCCGAGTTTGAGGAAGCGTCGTTTAAATTATTTGAAAAAGGCGTTATCGGCGCGATTGAAAAAACCGTTACCGAGTTTGGCGTGCATTATATAATGCTGTCTTCCATTGTTAAGCCCGGGGAAAAGGCGTTGGGCGAATACACAAGCGTATTCCAAGACGACTTGCATGACACCACTTATGAAAAAGCTTTGAAAAAAGAGCTTTTGGACAAGAAAAAAGCCGACGCTTTTAACAACTATCAAAACCAAATTCTCAAACAGCTTAATAGAGAATGGGAGCCTTATATCACTATTTTTAAAGACCGTTATAAAAGACTTGTGAAGCTTGCGAAAGGCTAATAATATTCAATAAAAAAATAATAAAACGCTTTTAAAAAAATATGCCCTTTCGCTTAGCGGGCATATTTTTATAGATGGAGATAATTATGTTATTAAGTAAAAAGGCGCAAACTATTCAAGAATATGTCGCGGGCGAACAGATAAATTTGGGATATATCAAGTTAAATTCCAATGAGAACGCCTATCCGCCGTCTAGAGCCGTATTAAAAGCTATTAAGGACGAAATCAGACTAAATTATTATCCCAATCCCAAAGCCGACGGACTAAAACAGGCGCTGGGCAAGCTGTATGACGTTAACCCCAATAATATCTTTATCGGCAACGGCAGCGACGAAGTCTTGGGGCTTGCGTATATCGCTTTTTTTGACCCTAATGACAAAGACATTGTCTTTGCGGATGTTACTTATAGTTTTTATCCCGTATGGGCGGAGCTTTATAATATCAATTACCGAACAATAGCCGTAGATAAGGACTTTGCCATCAACGCTGACGATTATCTCAATCTAAAAAACTGTCAAGGAATTATTATAGCCAATCCAAACGCGCCTACTTCTTTGGAAATGGCTTATGCCGATATTCAAAAAATTATCAAAGCTAATCAAGACAAAATAATAATCATAGACGAGGCATACGCTGGTTTTGGGACTTACAACTGTCTAGGCTTGGCGAAAGAATATAATAATGTCTTAATCGTGCGCACTTTTTCTAAAACTTGGGCGCTCGCGGGATTAAGATGCGGCTATGCTTTTGGGCATGTTGATTTAATCAGGGGTTTGGAAAAGATAAGGGATTGTTTTAACAGCTATTCTATTAACCGCTTAACGCAAGCGGGCGCGATGGCGGCGGTAAACGATTATAAATATACCCAAAAAATAATCCAAAAAATAATCAACACCCGCCAAAGAGTAATCTCGTCCTTAAAAGAAAAGGGTTATAATATACTTGATTCTAAGACAAATTTTGTCTTCCTAAAGTCTAACATAAGCGCTAAGACCGTAGCGCAAAGACTCAAAGAGCGCAAAATCTTGGTAAGACATTTTGATATTCCTAAGATAAAAGATTATCTAAGAGTCAGCGTTGGCACGGACGAGCAGATGGATAAGTTTTTGGACGCGCTGGTGGAAGTTGACCGATAAAAAGTTTTTTCTTTTAATAATAAATTGTTTGTTTAAAAATATTGTCGGTGGTATAATCAATTTTAGGAGAGTTTATAATTATGGACGACCCCAGCGGGAGAAAGAATATAATAATATAGGCAATTAACCGCCCGTTTAAAAAATATTAATGCGCGGTTAATTGTCCCGCGCATTTTCTAATAATAAATAGGCGGTGTGTTATGATAAGATACTTTTTTACGCCTGTCGGCGAAAAAAACGCTCATGAGATTAATTCCGCTACTAAAAATTGCTGGATTCATATGGAAAACCCGAGCGATTTGGAAGTGGAAAACATATCGGCTGTCACGGGCGCGCCCGCGCAGATGATAAAAGCGGCTTTGGACGAAGAAGAGCGCGCGCGTATTGAGATTGAGAATCAATGCAAGCTTATATTGGTCGATATCCCGATCATAAACGAATCCGAGGACGGCGAATCTTATTTTTATAACACCTTGCCCTTAGGCGTTATAATAACTTCCGAGCATTTTATTACCGTCTGCCTAAAACAGACCTCGGTTATAACGGATTTTTTTCAAGGCAGGATAAAGGGCTTTGATATTAACAAGGCTACTAGGTTTTTGTATCAAATACTTTATAATAACTCGGTCAAATTTTTGCATTATCTAAAGCAAATAGACAAATTAAGCAACCGCATACAGCTCAAATTGCACAAATCTATGAAAAACAAAGAACTTATTCAGTTGCTTGAGCTGGAAAAGTCTTTGGTTTATTTCTCAACGTCCATAAAGTCCAATCACGCCGTTTTGGAAAAAGTTTTGGCAAGCTCAATTGTCAAACACTATGACGAGGACCAAGACATTTTGGACGACGCTGTCATAGAAAGCCGTCAGGCTATGGAAATGGCTGATATTTACCGCGATGTGTTAAGCGGCACAATGGACGCTTTCGCCTCGGTTATCGGCAATAACCAAAACAAAGTGATGAAACTCTTAACCGCTTTGACCATTATCATCACAATCCCGACCTTGATAGCGTCCTTTTTTGGAATGAACACGCCGCTGCCATTACAAACCCACAAATTCGGGTTTTGGATAATACTGGGCATCTCGGCGTTATGCTCAGGCATTGCCGCTTTGATTATGTATAGGAAAAAGATGTTTTAGATAAAAAAATCCTCCCAAAATGACTTTGAGAGGATTTTTTTTTGAGTTTTGGGCGATTATATGTCTGCCGTTATTTGACGATAAATTAATATCCGTTCCCCCGCGGGCAAAGGCTCTTTTAGGTTGGGGTTGTTTTTGAGAATGATTTCGGGGGTAGTGTGCAGCGCTTTGGCGACATCCCATAACTTTTCGCCCTGTCGGGTTATATAAACCGCTATCGCGCTGTCCTTGGCTATTTTTAACTCGCCGATATGGATATCTTTTATATAATAACCGATTTTTCTTTTATATACGTTAATACAAAACTTGACATCGGCCTTTAGCTCTATCTCGCCTCTTTTTTTAGGTTGAGCCCAAATTTTTAGTATGCAAGCCTTGCCGTCAAACTCTAGTTCGCCTTGGGGCAGGTCGCACTTTACAGTCAACGAATACGGCAGCTCTACGGATACCGAATTTCGGGTTTCGTATTCGTTGTTCCAATAGATTATGCCTGTATGCAAAACGCCCTCAATTGTCAGCTTGTCGGCCTCGTTGTATATATTGGCGACTTGGACTTTGGACGAAGTCAGGCAAACTATTTTGTCAACGGCGGGCAATTCCTCGCCCAGATCCGCCGAGCCTTCTATGGACTCGTCAATTGCCTTGACGCCTTCAAACTGCTTGATATCTATGCTTTCGCCTATGATTTTGATTTCTTTGGATACGCTGAACGCGTCGACCACGGCGGCGGCTTTGGCTTTGCCAACGGCGCGGCAATCGGCGCTCATCTTAAAGTCGCATTTAATTGTTTTACTTTCGGTCGCCAGATCGTCCGTCAAAGATACCGTAAAGCTGTCAATTTTTATTGAATATATGACTTTGTCGTCAACTCTAGCGCCCAGCGCGTTGAGCTCTTGGTTGTAATCTGTTATAAAGCTCTCATTTTTTATAAGACCGTTTTCAGTGGTATATATGACATTAAGGTCAATCATTCCCGATATTATCACGCAATCAAGACCCGCGCTGACATCCTTTGTGATGTGGTTGGCTTCGCACAACAAGATATTGACGATATTGTCTTTGGGCTCAAATTCTTCAGCGACAAAAAATGTCTCCGCGATTTTGGAGCTTATTATATCGTATTCTATCTCCTCTGTTTGAGTATAGATGTCGTCCGCGCCCTCTTTTAACAGGTTGAGATGTTCGCTTATCAAGACTTTGCAACAAATCTCTATCGCCGCTGATACTTTGAGTTCGGTCTGTGTGACTGAGACGGTTTCGGTGTCTAGAACGCGCGCTTCTAGCATTAACTCGCTTGAGGGCATAATGCGGTCATCAGTAACTTTATCCGAAAAGTCGGCGTTGTAATCCATACTATTGGTCGCCCCGTCGGTGTCTAAAAACAACGCTTTAAAATTGGCTCTGCCGTTATAGCGCGCCTCGCCCGCTAGCGCCTCAAACGATAAGATTTCGCTCTCGCACGAGATTGTCAAAATCTTGGCTATCTTAACATCGGTCAATGGCTGAAGCTTTGCCTCTATCGCTATTTGGTTGGGAGTGATATTTTTGAAATATTCCGCGGTTATTTCCTCAAAAATCAATTCTGATGCCATAAGAATGCCCCCTGTTTTAATTTACAGCGTAACAATATATTGTATAACCCAGCCTAACGATTTATGACTATAAAAATATAAATAAAATGTTTTTTCTGGGGCTATTTTGGGATTTGTTTATTTTTTGATTTTTTGGGGCATAATACAAGCATTGGAATTTTTTTGGTTTTTTGACAAATATTTTTTCACATAAGGAGAACCCAATGAGAAAGCCTGTTTATGAAATGGATGCCGTGAAAAAAAGGATCTTGAGCTTAAAAGGGAAAAATATAAAACTTACAGTCCATCGCGGACGAAAACGCTATGTCCGTTATACAGGCGTTTTGGAAGAGATTTATCCGTCTGTTTTTACCGTAAGGGTCAACGAGCAAAAAGCTATGGATATAATAACTTATTCGTATTCGGATGTCTTGTGCGGCGATGTCAAAATCGCGCTTTGGGATACGGTTTCGGCGACATAAAAATTCTAAATAAATATAAAAGACAATAAAGACATTAATATAAGATATATTGAAAAACCCCAAAAATTGCGCTTAGATAGTATCTTCAGCATAATCTTGGCGGCAAAATATCCGCTGATAAGCGCGCTTACAAATCCCGCTATCAGCGCGCCCGCGCCGATATTGGAAGATACCACGCCTATATCAATAATATCAAAAACCACGGCGCCCAAAATTATGGGTATGCTCATCAAAAAAGAAAACCTAGCCGCTGTTTCGCGGTCTAAGCCCAAAACAAGCCCTGAGCTTATGGTAGTGCCGCTTCGCGAAATGCCCGGAAATACCGCAATTCCTTGAAAAACGCCCATTAACAGCGCTTTTTGGGTATCTATGCTTTTTTCTATGTCAATATCGGCTAAAGGGAACGGCTTTTGTTTTTCGCAAATAAAGTCGCCTATGACTAAGAATATAGCGCTTATCAAAAATCCCCAGCCCAAATACCGCCCGTCAAAAGAGCTTTTCAAAAACCCCTCAAACAATAGCGCTATCAAAACGGCGGGAAGCGTAGATATGACTATGAGTATTACGGGCTTGAAAAAAGGTTTTGAGAAAATCTTTTTTATTTGGTCAAACATCGCGGCTATTACGGCTATCAAAGTGGCGAGATGCACAATTATATTAAAGCTTAAACCGCTCTCTATGCCCCAAACATTTTGCAAAAAAACTAGATGACCGCTACTGGATATCGGCAAAAACTCGGTTATGCCTTGTATCAGACCTAAGATAACGGCTTCCCAGATTGTCATAAATTATATGTATGGCAAAACGCATAAAATAATGCCTATTAGGGCGAGAATAAAACTTTAGATTTTTGGGGTTTTGTGCTATAATACATTCTGTTCTTTTCTTAGTTTTTTCATTGGAGTCTTATAAATGAAACTTGGCGTTGTGGGCTTGCCCAATGTGGGCAAAAGCACCCTTTTTAACGCGATAACAAACGCTCAAGCCGAGAGCGCTAACTATCCGTTTTGCACCATAGAACCCAATATCGGCGTAGTCAATGTCCCCGACTCAAGACTGGAGATTTTGGCTAAAATGTATAATTCCAAAAAAATTACGCCCGCTGTTTTGGAATTTGTGGATATAGCGGGACTTGTCAAGGGCGCGAGCAAGGGCGAGGGGCTGGGCAACAAGTTTTTGTCGCATATACGAGAAGTGGACGCTATAGTGCATTTGGTAAGATGTTTTGACGACCCTAATATCATCCATATTGACGGGGCGATTGATCCATTAAGGGATATTGAAACCATAGAATACGAGCTTATCTTATCCGACCTAGAGAGCGTGGAAAAGCGCATAGAAAGAGCGCAAAAACTTGCCAAGGGTCAAGACAAAGCGAGCCTTGACGATCTTGAGTTGTTAACCAAAATAAAGACAGCGCTAAATAACGGAAACCCCGCCCGCAGCGCTTTAGAAAACGAAGACGAGATTAACGCAGCCAAAAAGTTTTTCTTGCTTACCGTCAAGCCCGTTGTTTATTGCGCCAATATAAGCGAAAAGGATTTGGGCAAAGAAAACGAGTATGTAAAAACCGTTCGGGATTACGCTAAAAGACAAAACGCCGAGTTTATGACAGTTTGCGCAAAAATTGAAGAAGAGCTTGCCATCCTGCCGCCTCAAGAACGACAACAATTCGCGCGCGAATTAGGGCTTCAAACAAGCGGACTAGAACAGCTTATCCTGACGGGATACAGGCTTTTGGGGCTTATCAGCTTTTTGACCGCGGGCGAAAAAGAAGTCCGAGCATGGACAATAAAAAAAGGAACCAAAGCGCCGCAAGCGGCGGGCAAGATACACACAGATTTTGAAAGGGGATTTATAAGAGCCGAGGTTGTCAATTATCAAGACCTTGTCGAGTTGGGTTCTTATAACGCCGCCAAAGAAAAAGGCAAGGTCCGAAGCGAAGGCAAAGATTATGTCATAAAAGAAGATGATGTGGTCTTGTTTAGATTTAATGTGTAAAATTGTGGTATAATTTTTTTCAAATGGATATTGTCGTTGATTTTTTAGAGAACAAAAAAATCGGCGTCGCGGTAAGCGGCGGTATGGATTCTATGGCGCTTTTGCACTGGTTTTTACAAAACCGTCAAAGGTTGAATATTGAGCTTATCGCGATAAACTTTGACCATGGCTTAAGAGAAAGTTCGCCCCAAGACAGTAAGTTTGTGATGGATTATTGCCAAAAAAATAATATCCCCTGTCTTTTTTATAAATTAGACTTAAAAAACACGCCGTGCAAAAACATAGAAAACGCGGCAAGACTTGCCCGATACCAAATTTTTCATAACCTGTTAAAGCAAAAAAGGGCAGACTTTATCGCTACCGCCCATCACGCCAACGACAACGCCGAGACGGTTTTGTTGCATTTGTTTAGGGGTAGCGGGCTTAAGGGCGTTAGCGGCATTAGATACAAAACGCCCGAGGGAATTACAAGACCGCTTCTTTATACCTCAAAAGAAGATATACAAAAATATATTCAAGACAATAATATTCCCTATGTAACGGACGAGACCAATTTGAAATCAGATTTTGATAGAAATTATATAAGGCTTGAGATTTTGCCTAAGATTATAGAAAGGTTTTTCGCGGCAGTTAAAAATATCAGCGCTTTTTCTAAAAACGCAAAAGCGGATAATGAGTTTATTAATCAATATGTCCCTGTTTTACAAGAAAAAAACGGCGAAATTTTTATACCTTTGGAAGACTTTGACCAATTGCCGTCAATAATCAATAGGCAGATTTTAAACGCGCTATACGCGCTTGATGTAAAATACGACATAGAACAAAAACATATTGAGATGATAAAGACGCTAAAAGACAAAAAAACGGGCAGCCGCTATGATATAAAAAAACAAGTCGTCGCCATAAGGGATTATGACGGCGTAACCTTGACAAGACCAAATCATCAAAATTTGGAAAATTTTAACGCGCCTTTTGGGATTGGCAAAATCAAGCTTCCCACGGGTTTGGTTGAGATTGCGCTTTTGGGGCAAGCGCCTAATCTTAATTTTTTAAAGAATTTGGATGAGTTATATGTTGACGCGGAAAAACTTCCCCAAGGTTGCGTAATAAGATATCGCCGCGCGGGCGACTTTATAAACAAGCTAGGCGGGGGCGGCAGGGAATCTTTAAAAGAGTTTTTTATTGACCGAAAAATATTGGCTAGACGGCGCAATTTGACGCCTATAATCGCCAAAGATAATATAGTTTATGCTATACTGGGGCTTACGATAAGCGAAGATGTTAAGATCACATCTAAGACCCAAAAAATTTACAAGTTAACATATTCGGAGGATTGCTAAATGGCAAAAGTTACCAAAGTATTAATTGAAAGCGACAAGATTGCCCAGCGTATAAAACAACTGGGCGCGCAAATTACCCAAGATTACGCCGGCAAAACGGTTTTGATGATAGCCATTTTGCGCGGCAGCGTGATTTTCTTTTCCGATCTGATAAGAGAGATAGACAGCGACAAGGTAGATATCATAATTGATTTTATCTCGGTCAGCAGTTACGGCTCAAGCCACAAGACTACGGGCGAAGTCAGGATGTTAAAGGACGCGGACGAGGCGATAGACGGCAAAGATGTGATAATCGTGGAAGATATCGTGGACACAGGTCTTACGCTGCAATATCTCAAAAAAGTGCTGTCCTCGCGCAATCCGTCATCGCTCAAAGTCTGCTGTCTTTTGGATAAACCCGAAAGAAGAAAGGTTGAAATCAGCGCGGATTATCTTGGCTTTACTATTCCTAACGAGTTTGTGGTAGGATACGGGTTTGACTACGCCCAAAAATACCGCAACCTAAAAGATATCTGCGTTCTTGACCCAAAAGCCAAATAAAAAAGGCTGACTCACGATAAATATATTATATATAAAATATATTTACCATGATAATCAGCCTTTAGCCAAGACTTTTGTCTTGCGCTATTAGAATATGTCGTTTTAGAAAAATTATTCATTAAATATCATTCATTCTTGGTTTTTTAATTAACCAAAATATGATATAATATAAATGTAAAATAGAGTTTGCGTAAAATGAAAGAGCGGCAATATCCTGCCAAAATTGTTCTAAACACTTATGAAAACGGTAATCAAACATTAATAATAAACACGGACGGGGCTGTTACTTTTCGCGGACAAGGCGTTTTTATTGACTTTAACAGCGAAGATTACCAAATGACAATAGGTTTTTCGGAAGATACTATTACTTTGACGCGTATCGGCGAGCAATCTTACACAATAATACTATCCAAAGGAAAAACAGAAGAATTCAGGCTTCATACCAATTATGGAATAATCCCCATCAAAGTTACCGCCAACGAGATTGAGCTCTTGGACAAAGACGGAGTTATTAATTTGACTTTGGATTATTCTATGAAAGCATCCTTTATAACTAGCGAAATTAATTACAAATTAAATTTAATGTGTACCTATGGAGGAAAAAGATGAAACTGCAATGGCTGGGGCATTCTTGCTTTTTGCTAGAAGAAAGCACCGGCACGGCAATCATTACCGACCCTTACGACAAAAAGCTGACAGGGTTTGAAATGCCTAATCTTAGAGCCGATGTTGTGACTACTTCTCACAATCATCCCGACCATAACTATGCAAAAGGCGTAAAAGGCTCGCCCAAAATCATTAACCGTCCCGGATTGTTTGAGTTTGAGGGCGTCAAAATAACATCTATTCCAAGTTATCACGATGACCAAAAGGGCAAGTTAAGAGGCGTTAATTTGATTTTTAAATTTAGGATTGACGGCATTGATGTTTGTCATATGGGCGATATCGGTCAAGATATTACGCCCGAGCTTGCCGACGCGCTTATGCCCGTCAACATCTTGCTCGTCCCCGTCGGGGGCAACTACACGATTGACGCCGAGCAAGCTTTTGACTATGTGACCACGCTTATGCCCGATGTGGTTATCCCAATGCATTTCAAAACGCCCGATTGCGAGATTGACATTGACAAGCCCGATTCTTTTATCAAAATGTTTGACGATTCCGCTGTTTATTACGCGGAAGATGTTACGCTGAGATTTGATCGGGATGATTTTGAGCAAAATTTTACCAAAGTAATAGTCCCTAAGCGCTATTATTAGATTAAAATATTTAGGTATTATTTTAGCGAGCATTGCAAAATCTAAGAATAATTATTTTTTCATGCTTTGATTAATACTATAAAAGCATAAAGTTGTTTTGATTTTTTTGAATTCATTTTTTAATGTTTTAGTATATAAACAGCTTCAAGGAGATATAGATGAATAAAACCATTAACAAAGACACCCTGTCCAATATGGGTATTTTTGAACTGAGAGAATTTGCCCGAAGCGTAGGCGTGGATTCTCCCACGGTTTATAAAAAAGATGTGCTAATTGATAAAATAATCGCTGTCTTAGAGGGGGAAGTCACGCCCAAGCCCCGTTCCAGAAGGGGACGACCTCCCAAACCATTAATCACTGCGCATACGGATTTGTCGTATATTAACGCGCCCGTAGCGCCCGTTGAAAAACCAAGCTCGGTATTGAGCGACTCAGCCTCAAACGACTACGAGGAATCTGAGGAGCGCGAAGGAATACTAGAAATCCATAACGACGGTTATGGTTTTATTAGAGTTGAAAATTATGAGCCTAGCGATAAGGACGCGTATATATCCAATCAATTAATCAAAAAATTCCGCCTAAGAAAAGGCGATATGATAAAAGGACAGGTGCGCAAAACGCGCGAAGACAAGCAAAACGCCATAGTTAATATTTTGAGCGTCAACGGCGTCCGTCCCGAAGATACGCTAAAAAGAGTTAATTTTGACGATCTTATTCCTATTTATCCCGACGAGCGATTTAAGCTTGAATTGCCAAATTCCCGATACGACATAGCGATACGAAGCATTGACTTAATCGCGCCTATCGGCAAAGGGCAACGCGGTATGATAGTAAGCCCGCCCAAAGCCGGCAAGACTACTCTTCTTAAAAAAATAGCCACTTCAATAGCCGCCAATCATCCTGAGGCGCACCTTATGGTCTTGTTAATTGACGAGCGCCCCGAGGAAGTTACCGATATGCAAAGGTCAACTAAGGGCGAGGTCATATACTCTACATTTGATGAAAGCCCCGAACACCACACAAGAGCGGCGGAATTAGTTTTGGCTCGGGCTAAGCGGCTTGTGGAAATGAACAAGGACGTGGTAATATTGCTAGACAGCTTGACAAGGCTAGCTAGAGCCTATAACCTGACTATCCCGCCTACGGGCAGAACCTTGAGCGGCGGTATCGACCCGGGCGCGCTATACAGCCCTAAGAGATTTTTCGGCTCGGCGCGCAATATAGAAAACGGCGGAAGCCTAACCATAATCGCCACCGCGTTAATAGACACAGGCTCTAGAATGGACGATGTTATCTATGAAGAGTTTAAGGGCACGGGCAATATGGAAATCCATCTAGACAGGCGATTGAGCGAAAAACGCATATTCCCCGCTATTGACCTTGCAAAAAGCAGCACAAGACGCGAAGAATTGCTGCTGTCCCAAAAAGAGCTTGAGGGTATCTGGTCTATAAGAAGAATACTCTCGATAGGCGATACCCAAGAAGCCACCGAACAGCTTATCACTATGATGTCCAAAACCAACAACAATATAGAATTTATAGACAATCTTCAGTTATGGCTAAAAAATCTATAAATTGTTTTTTTAGGATTTCTTAAAAAGAATAAAATAAAGTTTATATAAAAATTAAAAAAACTCTCTTTATTAATAAAGAGAGTTTTTTACAAAAAAGCCCATTTTAAGATTTATTTGCGATATCCGCGATCCGCGTTATATCTTTGCTTTTTTGCTTTTCTGCATTCGGGGCATCTTGTGGGTTCGTTGGTAAAGCCTTTTTGCTGATAAAAGTTTTGTTCGCCTTCGGTAAACAAAAACTCTTGGTTGCAATCCCTGCAGACAATTTTCTTGTCGGGCATGATACTACCTCCTATTAATTTTCCATATAGTCTTTTTAGGAGATAGTATCCTGTTTATTTAAAAAACAAAGATATTCCTAAAATAGATTCTTACGGATTCGAAAAATATTATATCAAAATTAGCGTATTTTAGCAATAAAAATTTTGTCGGCGTTATTGATGGTTATTTTGGGTCTCTTTGGCCTTTTTGGAATAGTAATAACTGCAAAACATAAAAAAGATAAGGCAAATTGTCACAATGACCAAATTAACCAATACAAAAGCCGATATATTATTTAATGAAATATAGATTACTATGGACAGCCAACTTACAAAAGTCAAAATAAAGCCGATAAAGTAGTAAATGGCGTATTTTTTATAGATGTTCATTTCCCCTCAAACTGAACACTACTACTCAAAGCATATTTTTATCTTTTGTAAACGGCCTCGAAAAATTTGACGCTAAAAACGCTAGAAAACTTTTTAGAAAATTAACCTTATAAACTATATACTAACAACCAAGAATTGTCAAATGTTTTTTTTAAATTATTATATTGATACGCATAAAAAGAGTAGATATGCTAAGCTTTTATGTTTTTTAAAATACAATATCCTTCCAAAATGTCTTTTTCGCTTATTTGAATAGCGTTTATATTAAGACGCTTCATCAATTCAAGCGCCCATAGCGCGCCGTATTTGATTGTTTTCGCCCTTTGTCCCAAAAAGGGATATTCGTTATAAATCTGGGCATCGTCTTTTTGCCATAAGCTTTTTTTCAAGTCTTGAAGCGCGTTATACATTATAATACTGTTATGCGTCTTTCGAGCGTCATAGGTTTTTAGTCCCAATAATATCGCCGATAGGCTGCCAAAAGTTCCGCCTATTCCCACAAAGGTGTCGGCTTTTATGCATCCGAGCCGATCTAACTCCTTATTTATTTGACTTTCAAATTGGGTTATATCGTTTAAATATAAATCCCTTAAGCTTACCGCGCCAATTGGGAGGCTTTTGGAATAGATACTTTGGTTAGGCGAAACTCCTATGGTTATTTCGGTGCTCGCGCCGCCTATGTCTAAGACGGCTATATTAATTTCTTGGGACATATCGCTTACAGCGCCCAAAAAACCGCACAGCGCCTCGTCAGCGCTGTCCAAAACTTCCAAATCATAACCTGTTTGATTGTAAAATAATTTCTTAAAATAATCTGAATTTTGGGCGGCGCGGACGGCTTGGGTCGCGAAAATATGTATGTCTTTGACGCCTGCCTTTTTTGCCGCCGCTATATAATCCAAAACGGCGTCTAATGAGCGCTTTATGCCCTCGTTGGATAGAACGCCGCTTATGCTTAGACCCTCGCCTAAGCGCGTGACAACGCTTTGTTTGGAATAATTTCTATCCGTAATTAGCATTCTTACGGAATTAGAGCCTAGATCAATTATCGCTAGCTTTTTTGGGTTTGAATACTTTTTCGCCATCTTGCGTTAATCCTAATTTTTCTCTCGCGTATTTTTCTATATAATCAGGGTTGGACCTGTTTTGAAGTTCGTTGTCTATCTGTTCGGCTGTCAAGTTCATTTCGCTTAACTTTCTTCTTAGCTCTTCTTGTCGGGCTTTTAGCCTAAATATCGTGATAATATTGATAGTCAAGGCAATCAGCATTACTACCAAAAGAGAAATCGCCGCGATGGCGATAAGCTGCCGTTTTCTTATCCTAGGGCTTGCCATATCGATCCCCCTAATAATAGACAACTATTTTTGGGCGTCTTGGTCGTCTTTTAGGATTCTATAAATTTGATTATACACTATGTTTCTAAGGGATATAAAGTGTTTGCCCAAAATCTTTTTTAACAAAAAGAAGCCCAAAAGATAAGAAAAAACCGAATATAGTCGAATTTCGCCATAATTTATCAAAAACGCCCAGAACAAAAGCCCCGCGCCCGTTATGATTATCAACAACATATCAACAATTATATTATAAATATAATTAGCCGATATTGTTTTGAATGAGTATAATATCTCATATATAAGCCCGTTAACGACGCCGCCAAACAAAAACGCTAGAAAAATAAGCCCCTGACCCGAATTGATCATTATTTAAAAAGCCTTTTCAAAAATCCTCTCGCGCGCGCTTGGTCGTATTTAAAAGTGTTAAATTCGCCCGTTACCACAAGCCCGCCCTCGTCGGCGTTGTATTTTTGGATTTTTATGTCCGCGCCCGAGATCTCCAACAGTCCCGCGGCCGTGTCAACTAGCACCAATGCATCGTTAGCGCTTATGACTTCTTTTACGCCCGTTATCAAGGTCTTTTTTCTAAAGTCGCATTGCAATGAATGCGTCTTGGCGGCGATATTATTTTCCATAGCCATAACACTCACCTTAATATGTTCTTATATATCTTTATTATTCCCTAAGGCGCGTATATGCTACTTTTTCGTATTTTTATTTTGCCTTGACTTAATAATAAGCGCCGTCGCGATAATGATAAAAATTATAATAATCGCTATCGATAAATATACGCCTTGGGGCGTCTCATTATAAAACGACACAAAAAACTCTTGAATGTCCAAAAACAGCTTTTGCCAAAAATCGTCGTCCGATATTTTTTGACCGTTGCAATACAAGCTGTAATTGCCTCGGCTGTCAGCTTTTACCTCAAAAACTATGTCGCCTAATTGGTCCGTTCTTAACAGGTTTTCCTCCAAAAAGCCCAAAGAAATAAATCTATCCAAAGCTTCTTGATGCGGGTGTTTATATGAGTTGCCTTCGCCGCAACTTATCACGCAACGGATTTTGTCCCTTTTGGATTGTTTTGTGACTAATTCTATTAATTCTTGGGAAGACGAGGTGCGGCTACCGTGATGCCCTAGTTTAAAAACATCTATATCAAAGTCATAATCGGAATATTCTTCCGCAAACTCTTGCTCAGCTTGGGCTTCCGCGTCGCCCGAAAAGAAAAACTCAAAGCCCTGATATTCTAAAATAAATATATTGCTATAATCGTTTGGATCAGAATATGTATAACTCAAAGGCGAATAAAAAATTATGCTGTAATCCTCGCCTATTATATCTTGACTTGATTTGTTTTTGGGTCGGTGTTTTATGCGCCCGTCGCTTACTATGACTTGGGGCGTATGATTTTCGCCGTCTATCAAAAAGGGCTCATACGCCTGAGCGATAAAGTTTTTATATGCTAGGGTGTCTTTTTGGTTGTCATTAACGCCCGCGCCTGTTTCGGTCCATAGCTTTAGGTTATCGTCCAAAACCGCGTCGTCTTGAGAGATCGCGATAACCGGGTCTATAAAGCCCGACCTTGTGGCTATGACATTGGGTCTATAAACCGTCTTGGCGGGGTATTCTTGTAAGACCGTCGTCATTCCGCCGCAATGGTCGGCGTCTGTATGAGTGACAATGGCGAAGTCAAAATACTCAAGTTTGGGAAAGTTGGTATCAATATAATCCAAAATCTTATCTTTGACCGAGTTTTTGTTATCCCCGGCGTCCACTATCATAGTCTTGCCGTCCGGCATGCTAATTATTGCGCAATCGCCCTGACCCACATCCAAAAAATGCGCCTCTAAAACGCCGCTTTGGGCAAGTATAACCGTATTGTCAAAACTGCTAAAAAGACAAATAAAAGATAAGACAATGGCGATAAAGATACTTAAAATACTCTTTGTTTTTTTCATTAAATCCACTCTTTTTACATATTTTAACATAATAATATATGTTATAAAATTATTTTGTTAGAATAAAAAATTTTTTGGTTTTGTTGGTCTTACTAAATAAAAATAAGGGCGCAACCATATAATAAAATAATGACGCTTTCTTTCTTTTTCAAAAAACACAAAAAAAATTCCTTAGGGCTTGCTTTGGGCGGGGGCGCCGCCAAAGGTTTCGCGCATATAGGCGCCATAAAAGCCTTTGAGGAGCATAATATC
>DUVY01000203.1 GCA_012840805.1 Clostridiales bacterium
GACGTGAGTAAGGGCGTGACTAAAAAGAAGTTTATAAACAGATCGCTCTTGACTATCTCCATCGGGGTGTCCGCCTACATTTTTGCCCGGATGACAGATATTCCTTTGGTACAAGGCTTATTCTTCGTGCTAATTGCCTTCTACGAAATTGTCATGCAGGACGTTTTAGGGGTGGGGTTAATCTTTATTAAGCAGGGAAAGTGGCGAGTGCTCCCCGGAATTTTATGTATTTTGTTTTATATTGCCGGCTATGTCGGGATATACGCTGTACCGACGGCCATGGGAGTGTTTCTGCTTTTCATTGATCAACAAAGTGTCAGGGCTGAAATTACCCAGGCCGAATATGACATTCAAAAACGGATTCTTGATCTTGACTTGGAATCGTTTGAGACTTATAACCTGCAAATGAAGACGGAAGCACAGACCGGCTATGGCCGGAGATCAGAAAAGATTACTGAGGAGCAGAATAAACTTCGAGAAAGCTTGGCAGTCAGCTTGGAAAAGTTTAAAGAAATATCGAAAGAAAGAACCAAGGTTTCGATAGATGTTTTTGAAAGTCTTAGTGAAACAATTAAACCTATCAAAGAAGTTTCGCCAACCACTATTAAGCTTGTGATGTTTCTTGTTATCTTTTTTGGAATGTATCTTGGTTTAATCGTTACTCATGAAGAATTTGGATTTAGTGTAAGTTCTGATTCTAATATCGAAAACTCAAAAGTTCCGGAAAAACTTCGTAACAAAGCTTGTCAAAGTTCTTCAAAAAGTTCTGATGAAAAGTTTCAAAGTTCCCCGGAAAGTTTTGATGGAAAGTTACAAAGTTCTCCCGGAAGTTTCGAAAAACCCCAAAGCGAGTGGGAACGTTTTGTCCGGGCCAGTATACGCGAATCCGGCAATCTTAATAGCGCCAAAAGAGTGAACATGCTCACCGGGATTCCAATCGATCGCTGTCTGGAATACCGGAAGCGCCTGGAGGCCATGACAATTGGCGGGGAGCCGGTCGTGGAGACTACCCAGGGAGTTAGTCGGGCGAAGTTTGAGAAGGAAGTTATTTTAGAGAGAGTGAGGGAAGCGATTTAGCTAACCAATGCCCTCATAAAACAATATATCACGCGTTCGTTAATAACGACCTTAGTAATTTATAGAAAAACTAAGAAATGAAAAGATTTAGGAAACTAATCCCTAATAGATGGTCGTAGTTAACGAGCAAAGAACTTTACAGATGTTCGTTTATAGCGTACAATACAAACAAGCGAGGTGATAATAATGCTTGGAGCACTCATACGACAGACGCGTAAAGAGCAGAATATTTCCTTACGAGAATTAGCAAAAAAGGCGAAGATATCACACAGTTTTCTTTCCGAAATAGAAAACGATATTTGTAATCCTTCAATTAAGACGTTGGAAAAAATTGCGTTGGCTTTAAATAAAAACCCCGGATTTTTTTTAGATAATTTGGTCGTTAACAACGAGCAAGGAGGCGAGAAGCATGGCTTCCAAAATGGCAGTTAGGATTGTTGAAGTTGTCGCTTCGCGGGAAAGGTCTAAACTGACAACCATTAGCCAGCGTGAAGTCGGTATCCGTGAAAACGAAGAGCTTAATCTTCGTCCACTCTGCGAACTGATTATTAAAAAAATGGTCCGGGACGGCGTAATCTCGGACCCGCAGCAGAGAGTGAGTGGCGAGTAGGGCTGGGCTTTATCAAAAAGGATGCGAGGAGGTGAAACCGTGAGAAGAAAAGTTTGCCAACCGCCGCGAGGGAACTGGAACAACGTTTACGCCCGGGCAAGAATGAAAGCTGGATTAACTCAGGATGAAGCTAGCCTACAATTACACATCGACAAGAAGATTATTTCCTATATAGAAAACGACAAGCATAATCCAACCCCGGATATAGCAATGGCCATGGCCAGGCTTTACGGTGATGACCGGCTTCCAAAGAAAATCTGTCGCGAGGTGTGCGCAATCGGCCGGGCTAGGATGATTCCGTTCAATTTTAACTTGGGAGTAGTGATCCCACTGTTGGAACGGCGGTTCCAGGAAATCAGAATGACTCTGGAGCAATTGCCGAACTTGCTGGATGGCAAAGAAACCGCCATGGACTTCGACCGGGAAGAGTGGAAATTGCTTTTAGACTGTGCTACCCGGATTCGAAAATTCGCCCGAGACGTGGAAATCTTGGAAGCCAGCGTCGACCGGTTCTTGGAAAAGGCAGAAAAAAAAGGCCGCCTGCAACGCGGCCAAACACAGTAAAGCAGTTAAAGTACTGTCCCTATTATACCGTTTTTCACAAACGGTGTAAAGGGCAAAAAAGGGGATGGTAATATGAACAATTCCGACAAAATCCAAATTAAAAAAGCCATGGCCCGCTATCTTCGGAGCCAATGGCAGTCAATAAGGAAGGACCGAAGCGAACTGCCGGGACGGCTCGATGAATTCATCGCCAGAAAACAGATTGTTTTGCATCAATTGGCCGGCGTGCGGTTATTCATATTCCATCTTTGGGGCTATTACGCGTTAAGCTCTGAATCTATGAATCGGATCGTTAGTTCTATTGACCGCACCACCAAACGCATTAAATTGTTGAAACCGCGTCGGGCACAGCAATTGTACCAAGAACAAAAGCCTTCCCTCTGGGTTGTCGGAGGGTAGCCCGGCCCGCCTC
>DUVY01000109.1 GCA_012840805.1 Clostridiales bacterium
AAGCGCATCACGAGATGGCGCGCCGCGCGTGCGAAGAGGCTATCGTGTTGTTAAAAAACGAAAACAACGCATTGCCTTTGAAGAGCCAAGAGAAAGTAGCAATTATAGGCGATTTTGCTCAAAACCCTCGCTATCAGGGAGCGGGTTCGTCTATAGTCAATCCCACTAAGCTAGAAAACACGCTTGAAAATATCAATAAGTATGATTTGGATTTTATAGGATTTGAAAAAGGCTTCAATAGATACGGCAAAAAAAGCAAAAGATTAATCAAAAAAGCTATGCGATTGGCGCAAAAAGCCGATACCATTTTGTTATATTTGGGCTTAGACGAAGTTACCGAAACCGAAGGTATGGACAGAGCTGATATGCGCTTGCCCCAAAACCAGATAGAATTATTAAACTCCCTTAGCGAGTTAGGCAAAAAGATAGTAATAATTTTGTCTTGCGGCTCGGCTATTGAAATGAACTTTACGGACCAAGCCGATGCCGCGCTACATTCATATTTGGGCGGTCAGGCGGGCGCTCGCGCCGTTCTTAATGTTTTGGTTGGCAAGGTTAATCCTTCGGGCAAACTCTCGGAAAGCCACCCGTATAGATATGAAGATTGCGCCTCAGCGAAGTATTTCCCCGGCAAAGAAATGACGGCGGAATACAGAGAAAGCGTTTTTGTCGGTTATAGGTATTATGATACAGCGGGCGTGGAAGTCAAATATCCTTTTGGATACGGATTAAGCTATACGACTTTTGAGTATTCGGATTTAAAAATTAGCGATAACGGCGTCAAATTCAAAATCAGCAACACAGGCAAATATGACGGCGCCGAAGTCGCGCAATTGTATATAGGGCTTGAAAACAGCAAGATATTCCGCCCCAAAAAAGAACTCAAGGGATTTTATAAGGTCTTCTTAAAAGCGGGCGAAACCAAGACAGTAGAAATCGCCTTTGATGATAAAACATTTAGGTTTTACAATGCAGTCAAAAAACAATGGGAAATAGAAAAAGGCGATTACACAATCTTTATTGGCGCTTCCTCAAAAGACATAAGACTGCAAGGCGTTTTAAGCGTTGAAGGCGTATCCGCCGATGGAATATACGACAAGGCAATGCTACCTTCATATTTCGCGTGCGATGTAAGAGATGTAAGCGAGTCCGAATTTGAGCAACTTTTGGGACGCGCATTGCCTAATCCTCATTTTGAGTTTTACAAAAAGAACAGGATTGAGGTTGACATCTACACTACCGTTTCGCAATTAAAATACGCGCGCGGCTGGACAGGACGGCTTTTTTCGGCCGCAATCAACTTTGCGATAAAACTACTTAGGGCCATTGGCAAAAAAAGCGCGGCTAATGTGCTTATAATGGGCGTGTTTTATAACCCGCTTCGCGCCATATCGCGTTTGTCAGGCGGTCTTATAAGCTGGGGGCAATTGCAGGGTATGATTGTAATGTTTAACGGAAAGTTTTTTAAGGGTCTGTCAATGTTCCTTAAAGAAGGGCGCAAAAAGAAAAAAGAAAGAAAATTACAAAAGAAAAGAACTAAAAACTAAAAAAATTTTCAGGGAGAATAAAAATGAGTATGACAAAAAATGATACGACAAAAGAACAAAAACAAGAAGAAACCCTTCTTGAGACTGCCTCTCAAACGCAAGAAAAAGAGCCAGGCAAAGTCAAAAAGTTTTTTATAAAAATCGGGAATTGGAAATTTTTTAGATGGTGCGCTAGCGTTTGGACAAGATTCAAACAAAAACATCCTAACATTGCTCAATTTTTGGTGTTCTTTCTATTAAGCAATGGCGTGACTATATTGCAGCTTGCGATGATGCCTATCTTCAAAGCGTTATTTGAATTAACCGATTTGGTCAATATAGATTTTAGAATTTGGAAGGTAGGCAAAAGCTTTGAAGGCTCGGACTATTATGTGTTTAACTACGCAAAAGGAACAATCATGTCAGGCGGGGGCGGCGGATTGGCGTATTTCTTGGCGGTGCAACTGACTTTGGCAATAGCGCAAGTCATTAACTTCTTTGCCCAAAGAAATTTGACATTCAAAGCTAATAACAGCGTTTGGTGGTCGGCGATGTGGTATGTTATAGCTTACATAGCCATAACTTTGATTGCCGCGGTCGCGCAAGGTTTTTATAAAGCGCCTATTTATAACTTATTTATCAATACATGGAATATGGGCAATTCTGGTAATGTGCTTGCAGACATAATCACTATGATAATCAATAGCGCGATATCGTTTTGGGTGTTCTTTCCTATATTTAAGCTTATCTTCAAACAAAAAAAGGAAACCAAACCCACAGAAGCGTAAAAAATTATTATGCTTACTAGATAAAGCCTAATTTACGCAAAGTAAATTTTATAAAAGAAGCAATTTATCAAAAAAATGTTTTGACTCCCTATTTAAAGACGGAGATGGTGTCAGATTATAATTGTTGGTGACGACCCAATAGACAACATCTCCGTCTTTATTGTCTTAGCATAGAATGTAATCAAAAAAAGGCTAGTTAAGAATTTGGTAATTAACAAGATTTTAAAACTTAAAAATCAAAATATTAAAATAGACTCAATGTCCAAAAATAATAAAATTTGACAAAACTTAATAACTTATGATATTATCTTTAAAAC
>DUVY01000110.1 GCA_012840805.1 Clostridiales bacterium
CCGAAGCAATTTTCTAAAAATCAAAAACAGGCATAAGAATGAAGTTATTCCCGTAAGCAAAGCGGGCAGATACATAACCTTTAGATATTCCCAAAAGCTGACCTGGTATAAAGTCGCCAGATATATATTAGTCGGATTGCCCACAATCAAGAATAAACTCCAGGTGTTAGCCGCAACAAAAATTGAGAATAAATAAGGCAACGGGTTGATTTTGGTCTGGCGGGCGAAAACGCATATAAATGGCGTAACGGTTAAGATAATTATATCATTGGAGGTAAAAATCGTAAGGATAGATACTATTATGTATAAATAGAAAAAGAGCTTGTATTGGCTGCCGCCCGAGTTTTTTACCGCGATATTGGCCATAAATTCAAAAAAGCCCAGGCTGTCTAGGTATATGGACAAAACGGACATTGAAATAAATAATATGAGTATCTTAAGCGGGTTGATGCTGGACGAATTGGTAAGCGCTTTTAGGATATTGTCAAATCCCACGCTTTTTATTAAAATAGCGGCGCCTACAAGGGCTATTACCCAATAAGTCGAGATAGCGATATTCTTAATTCTTATCGCGGGAAAAAATAAAATCGACATGATTATGCCGATACAGGTAATCGCGGAAACCGTTATAGCCAAGAACATTTATCTTTTGCGCCTCGCACAGAGTAAAATTTTAGCACAAATCAAATTAGAGCGTATCGATTTTTTATAATATTTTTATGGATTTTTTTGGTATAAAGATGGAAGAATTTGCGGGAATTTTAACTCTTTCTAATTTTTTCGCAATGATATACAAATCGAACAGCGCATGATAAAATGAAAAAAATTAATATTATTTTTAATAGAAACTTAATTAAAGACTGGATTACAAAACGAAATTGAGCCAAAGAGGCGGGAAAAGAAAATCAAGCTTTTAAACAGGAGTAATGATGGTAAAAAAAGTAGCGATAGTAAGTCTTTCATCAGGAATTATCGGGGAAGACTATGTAAGACATGAGGTGGAAATCGGTCTTGACAGATTAAAAAATTTTGGGCTTGATGTTGTTATAATGCCGCATGCAATGAAAGGAATTAAATATATAAAAGATCATCCTCAAGACAGAGCAAAAGACTTGTTGGAAGCGTTTAAGGATGAATCCATTGATATGATACTGTGCGCGATTGGCGGAGATGATACATACAGACTCCTTCCTTATCTGTTTGAGAATGATGAATTGAAAAACGCTGTTTCAAATAAAATTTTTCTTGGTTTTTCGGATACGACTATTAACCATTTTATGTTATATAAAGTAGGCCTAAATACTTTTTATGGCCAGTCGTTTCTTGCCGACATATGCGAACTTGATACGGATATGCTCCCTTATACAAAGAAGTATTTTTTAGAACTTATCAAAACTGGAAGGATAGAAAGAATCACTCCAAGTGATATCTGGTATGAAGAAAGAAAAGACTGGTCGAAAAGCGCTGTCGGGACTAAGAGAATAAGTCATAAAAATGAAGGTTATGAACTTCTTCAGGGGGCTTATAGCTTTTCGGGAAAGATACTTGGCGGTTGCCTGGAGTCAATGTTTGATATGTTTGACAAATCAAGATATTCTGATACGGTAGCATTGTGCAAAAAATACGATCTTTTTCCGTCTATCGAAGAATGGAAAGAAAAGATACTCCTTCTGGAAACCAGCGAGGAAACTCCTTCGCCCGAGCGTTATAAACATATGCTTGAAACATTAAAGTCCACGGGTATTTTTGAGGCTGTTTCCGGCGTGATATGCGGAAAGCCTATGGATGAGATCTATTTTGACGATTACAAGAAGATCTTATGCGAAGTAGTAGGCAATAAAGACCTTCCGATAGTTTATAATGTTAATATAGGACATGCGACGCCAAGATGCATAATACCATTTGGGGTAAATGCCACAGTAGATGTGAGAAAACAACGTATTACATTTGATTATAGGCAAGCGTAATATTATCTTCCTTCGCTGTGTTCCTATTTTTACCCTTAAATTGCAACTACAAGTGCAACGGTTTGTATAATAAATTTGTTTTACAGTTCCCTTTACCCCGAGGGGTAAAGAGAAAATTTTTCTAATTCTTGAGCGAACACTTGTTCTGCTGATTTGTAGC
>DUVY01000111.1 GCA_012840805.1 Clostridiales bacterium
CTATTTCGTTTTGCCCGTTGTGGTATACTATTTTTAGCACAATTATTTTATTTTGTGCAAGTTCTTTTTTTGTTTGATAAATTTTATCAAGCAGTAATGTACGGCAATTTGCAGTTAATGTATAAGAAGAAGAAAAGCCGTATCCTCTATCATAATTAGTATATAGTGTTGCTGCTACCATTTTTTACCTCCTCTGTCGGACTTGTGACCGACTTTGTGCATTAAGGCGGCGAACCGCCCCACTCTGCTTTCGTTAGCTCTGTACTCTTTATCCGTCTATCTCAAGCTCTATGCTCCATGCTCCAAGCTTGTTGTATCCTTGCAGGTATGTAAGGCTTAGAAGTGCATCTCGTACTGAGCTCCATACTTCGCTGTCACCTCTCAATCCTGCTGCAAGCTCATCGTACCTTTCTTGCGATATCGGCAGGTCTACACAGGTTTCAGCAACTTCGTTATCATTTGCTCCACGTATCATTTTATATGTGATATGTACTTTTCTTATTATATTCTTTTTCATTTTTTAATCCTCCTAAAATTTTTTTGCTTTTGGGCTGTCTGAGCTTGTGACAGTCTGCCCGGTTGCATTACCGGCCCTTGCGGGCCGTCACTCTGCGATTTTTCCCCGCTACCGGGGCTGTCAGTCTGTTATTAACTCAACGCTATTTCAAATTCATACTCAATAGCTTCTTTTGTGTAGTAGTGTCCGTCTGCATGGCCGCCGCTTTGCCCGGTTAGTCTCCATCCGGCAGCTTGGAAAAACTCGTAGTATTTGTAGTAGTATTCGTTATCAGACTTCTTGTAAATTTCCCACTTGCGTCCGTCCTGCTCATCTGTGATCGTCCTTACCTTCATTGTTTTTTCTCCCTTTCTTTCGGTGCGTTCCTTTCGGTAACGTCTTATCCTTTCTATATATAGTATAGCATATATTATCAATCTTGTCAATAGTTTTTTAATAATTCTTTAATAATATTTTATATATTTTTGCAAAAGAAAAGGACCGCCCAATTAAGGACGGTCTTTCATAAAAGGGGGAGATGAAAATTATTTGCTTTTTAGCGATACCACCATTTCAATAGCTTTTTTAAGGTCATCTTTTGTTAGCCCAACGGATAGAGCAACCTTGCTAAATGCGTTTTCTAGGTCGTTCTTTCCACTCTCTAACAATTCGGCTTTAGCTTGCTCTTTCTCGGCTTTTTTAGCGTCTTTGGCGGTCTTAATGGTTGCTAAAGTTGTGCGCCAACTTGTTTTAATCTTTTCGCCAAGTTTTGATAGTACAAATCGTATTCCAAAGTTTTCATAAAGTGCGTATGCGGTCAGCGTTAAAGACAACACTGCGCCTGCGACTGTGAACAGTCCTACGACGGTCAATTCGTGGCAAAGGTATTGATACAATGCGCTTGCGCCTATTGACAAAGACATACTAATTGTTATGTAAATAGTTTTCTTAACTTGTTTTGTTAGCTTTTCATTTGGCAATTTTACGATTTCGCCCAGTTCGTTTTTCTCTTTTGTAGAAACTATGATTTTGTCAAATACTTTGAAATGCTTCAAAAGTCCAAGCAAAAAAATTCCAGACAAGGCGCAAACGGTCAACTGCCAACCGTAAACTGTAAATATTTTAATAATAGTCATATATAGTTCTTCCATTTGTTATACCTCCAGTTCGGGCAATTCTGCTTGTTCTAGTGCCAACCTTTCCGCTTCTGCTTTTGCTTCTATTCTTGCAATAATGCGGTTGAGTGCATTTAGGTCTGCTTGTTTTTCGTTAACAAGGCTTTGCTTGTCAGCTTCTGCCTGTGCTTCGATTTCTGCCTTGTATTCAGCGACTTTTCTTTCGATTTCCGCTGTGAAGTCAAGGCTCTGTGCGTTTAGTAGTTCGGCTTCCAATTCAGCC
>DUVY01000183.1 GCA_012840805.1 Clostridiales bacterium
AAGGACGACCCGAAGGGAAACAAAAAGCTGGTAGATACTATCTGCAGAGAGTTAGAGGGGAGGGACGACATTCTCCCAATAAGCCCTTTACACTTATTTAGCTTTATGGAGGATGACCACCAGAGAGAAGAAATACTCCAGGTATGTTTCAGGCTTATTGAAATATGCGATGAGGTTTGGGTATATGGGGACAGCGAAGGGTGCAGGAAAGAAAGGGATTATGCCCTTTCCCGAGGGAAAAAGGTTTTAAATAAGCGTGGTGATTAAATATGGGAAGGCCTAGCAAATTAACTCCTGAAGTTACAAAGAGATTAACAGAAGCAATCAGGGCCGGAAACTATTATGAAGCGGCATGTGCCTATGCAGGAATCCATTATTCAACCTTCCGAAAATGGATGCAGAAAGGTGAAACTGCAAAAAGCGGTAAATATAGGGAGTTTTTCGAGGCTGTAACGCGCGCAGAATACGAAGCGGAAGTTAGAATGGTTGCTTTGTGGCAAAAGCACATGCCGGAAGATTACCGAGCTATCAGAGACTTCCTCGAACGCCGTTATCCTGATAGATGGGGCCGCAAAAGACTCGACATAGAACACGGCGGAGAAATCTGCATCAAGATAGTGGATGATATAGATGACGAAGATTAGGTTATCCGAGCTTATTGCTCCTTCATTTCACCGGCTGCATAAAGAAATAAAAGCGGAAAAATATGATGAGATATGGCTCAAAGGCGGCAGGGGTTCAACAAAATCAACCTTCGTCAGCATACAGATTTTACTTGGCCTGCTGAAAGACCCAGAAGCAAACGCTGTAGTTTGCCGACGGTATCAGAACGAACTCAGAGATACTGTATACGGTCAGTTCGAGTGGACCATATCAAAAATGGGCCTGGGAGACTTTTTCAAGTTTCAAGTCGCGCCAATGCAGATAATCTACATTCCAACCGGGCAGAAGATAGTTTTCAAGGCGGCGGACAACCCGCTCAAAATGAAGTCTATCAATCTGGGCCGCGGCTACATCAAATACGCCTGGTTTGAAGAAGTTGACCAGTTCGCCAGCATGGACGAAATCCGGAATATTCTCCAGTCTTTGTTTCGGGGCGAGAATAAGAAGCGTGTTGTTTTTTTCTCGTACAACCCGCCGAAATCCGGACGTGCCTGGGTAAACCAGGAAGCGAAGATCCCGAAGCCCGGCCGCAGGGTACATCACTCAACATACCTAGATGTACCGCCGGAATGGCTGGGTGAAAGATTCCTTACTGATGCAGAGCACCTAAAAAAGATAAACGAAACAGCATACCGGCATGAGTACCTGGGTGAAGAAGTCGGGACCGGCCTTGAGGTATTTAACAATGTTGAGCTGCGGATTATTGCACAGGATGAAATTGCAGCATTCGACCGTATTCGGCAGGGTCTGGACTTTGGTTATGCTGTGGATCCGCTTTGCTTTGAGCGAATGCACTACGACAGGACCCGCAGGCGGTTATATATTTTCGCTGAAATTAGCGGGCTAAACCTGTTTAACCGGCAGTTCTGGGAAAAGGCGCAGCAGTATAACGATGTTTGGACTATTGCAGATAGTGCCGAGCCAAAGAGCATTGCAGAACTTAAATCATTCGGCATGAAAATCAAAGGCGCAAAGAAAGGTCCGGGATCCGTGGAATTTGGAATTAAATTTCTACAGGATCTTGAGGCCATTATTATTGATCCCGAACGCTGCCCGTTGGCCGCGAGGGAATTTATAAACTATTCGCTGGAGACGGACAGA
>DUVY01000129.1 GCA_012840805.1 Clostridiales bacterium
ATTAAAACTAATTGATTTTAAAACATTCTACGAACAAAGAAAAAAACTTATGAAGGAACAACTTAGAATAGTTTTTGATATGGAGGATAGTTCTATTAAGGAAACGCATCATGAAGTATTACAATAAGCTTATTGTTGACAATTGTTTATGTATTTGTATCAAGATTTCACATTGTTATAATTTTAGCGGATAAAATAGATAGTGCGCTTATCTCCATTAGGAGGTGTAAATCTAGTCAAGGTTGAGTAATTGTATCAATATAGTTTTACAAACCCATATTGAAAGCATAGGTTTGATACAACTATAGTGTCAAGCTTTTTTTCTCTTTTATCTTGTATAATTTTTGATTAATTTCATATAAAAATATACAACTTATATTCGTAAGAAGTATAAATTAATAATATTTTATGTTCATCAAATCTATTTAGATTTGATAATCTGATTCAAGTCTAAATATTTATAGTATAGTATCGATAGTTGCGGTTGTGACGAAGCGCTAGACTTAGAACTATGTCTGATTTGGAAAATCTTATTAAAAAGTGTTTACTTAAGGTTACTACTTCGAAAAGTTAGTTAGCTTAAAAACATTAAAAAGATTATTAGTTTAATTTAAAGGAACTAATAGTCTTTTCGATTTAATAACAGTGAAGTGGTATTAGTAGAAAAATGCAGAAATATTTCAGCTTGTTAAATTTCATTTATCAAATTAATTATAAAAAGTTGTTTGACAAAAAAAGGAAAAAAATAGTAAGATGATTGTGAAAGCGTTTGTAAGGTGTAAGGATCGTGAGAATTGGCTTAATAGGAAAGAACTCAGTTGAATATGTTCAAAATTTAATAGATATTTGGAATGAAGGTAATTGAGCTGTTCTAATAGATAGCAGATTACCTATTACAGAAATAGTAGAACAATTAGTTTATGTTTCTGTAAGAAAAGTAGTAGTTTCAAGAAATATATTTGAAGTAAGGAGATGTATGATAAAAATGAAAAAAATTTTTGTGTCTTTGTTTTTTATTTTTTGTTGTGTATTTTGTGTTAGTTGTGATAATACAGAATATATACTTAAAGTGGAAATTATTAATGATGAAGATAAGATTTTTGTAGGTGATGTTACTGACTATAGTGTACTAGTTAATCCTGGAAATATTACTGTTGATTATGAATTCAAAAGTAGTGATGAAGATGTCTTCATTTGCGAAAGTGAAAAAATAACAGCTATTAATAAGGGCAGTGCATACTTAGAGATTACAGCTATTTATGAAAAACAAGTTCTAGAGAAAAAAGTACCAATTATCGTTAATGCATATACAACAGAAAATATAAATGTTGTTACAGGAAAATATTCTTTGCCAGGTAAATTGACGGTTCCAGATAGCGAAACAAAAGTACCAGCGGTAGTTCTTATTCAAGGAAGTGGCCCACTGGATATGGATTCTACCATCAATTCTATAAAATTGTTTAAGGAATTGGCAGAAGGATTTGCCAGAAAAGGAATTGCTTCAATCAGATATGACAAAAGATCTTTTGCTTATAATCAGGAAATGAGACTGAACTTTTCAGCAACAGTTAATGAAGAATATATTAATGATTGTTTATCAGCTATTGCATTATTAAAAAATGATGACAGAATTGATGACAATAATGTTTTTATAATCGGACATTCTCTAGGTGCCAATTTTGCTCCTGTCATATTGAATCTTGACGATAGTATTAAGGGTGCGATTTTGTTAGCTGGTGCCCCAGTACATTTATTAGATTTGCTACTAGATCAAGTCATAGAAATTAATGGTCAGACAGTTGCCAATCAATATGAAGAAGAAATTATGGAAGGCAGACATATATTAGAAGTTACTAATGAAAGGAAATTCTATCAATATATGGGAGCATATGAACCTTATGTTGTAAGTTATAATAAAATAGACTTTGTTTCTGAAGCGCAAAAGGCTGCTCTTTCTAAAAAGATATTTATATTGCAAGGAGGATTAGATTTGCAAGTATATAAAAAACATTTTGATCTATGGAAAGAATATTTAGGCGATAATACTAATGTAGATTATGAATTTTATGAAAATCTAAACCATCTATTTACTGATGGCCAAGGTGAAACCCCATCAAATGCTTATAAAACATATAAACCTATTTCCATAGAAGTTATTAAAGATATTAGTTCGTGGATAATAAACAGTTAGAAATTTGTTTTAAAACAAAAACTGTCTTTAAAAGAATAAGGCTCAAAAAGTTGTTTCCAACTCTAGAACTATATAATTTTTTATTGCTATTGAAACGCTTATAGGAATAATTCTGTGAAAAATGCTTAAATGTTTTGATTGAAAATAGTAAAATATATGTTATCAAAATGGAAGAGTACCCAAGCGGTTGAAGGGGCGAGTCTCGAAAATTGGTAGGCTGCATATGTAGTGCAGTGGTTCAAATCCCCTCTCCTCCGCCACGAAAGAAACCTCTTTTGTCTACCAAGACAAGAGAGGTTTTTTCTTGCTTTTAGGGGCAAAATAGCCCATGATATAGGAAAATATGCTCAAAACAGGGGCTGGAACGGTTGATCAGACCGCACCAGCCCCTGTTTTATCGTTTCAGACTGTGCTGCAGGTGGTGTACTTTTCGCGTTTTTTTGCAGCAGCAAAGAAACTGTAAATCCTGCACAGGTAGGGATTTGAACCTATAAAATTGTGAAATATCAATAACAAGTCGCGAAAAAGTGACGCGAACCCATTGAAAAAGTACGAAATTTGTGTTATAATATTCAATGACAAATTATACCCATTTGCAGGAATGATTTCGGAGGCACGTCATGGCTCAAGATAATTGCCAGAAAATAAAGCTGCTAAAGCTCTATGAGCAGCTG
>DUVY01000112.1 GCA_012840805.1 Clostridiales bacterium
ATGTGCAAACCAGCATAGAAATATAGACGCCTATAATCAGTCTAGCTTCGGGTTTTAGCTTGGGAAAAAGCTTAAACGCGCCCCCCACCATAAAACCCATTAAACCATTTCCTAGAGTGATTATTGCGTTAGGCGTTCCGCCTTTGATTATAAAGCCGATCAAATCTCCCAGCGCGCCGGTCGTAAAACCGACAAACGGACCGAAAAACGCGCCCGCCAAATAACAAGGAATATAAAACAAGCTGACTTTGCCGGCGGGCAAGTCAATTCCAAACAGTTTCAAAACAATCGCCAAGGCAATCAATATTGACAGATAAGTAACGCGGCGGGTTGCGTCAAGGCTAAAAAAATACGCAACCGATTTTTTTGATTTCGGCTCAGCAGGTTGCGTATTATCTTCATAAGGCGCAATTTCCTGTTGAGCGAAGTTTTTCTTTTCACTCAATGTCGGGCATCTCCTTTTGAATTTTTTATTAAATTTTTTGTATATTTATACATTATAGGCTAAGCTGTGTTTTAATGCAATCAGTTTGTGGGCGCTTCTGAGTCAAAGGCAAAAGAATAAAATACAAAATTTTCCATATATTAAATTTATGTTTACTATAATCATACGGGTAATAATTATCCTATTGCTAGTATTATTTGTAATCAGAATGATGGGCAAGCGCCAAATCGGCGAAATGCAACCGATTGAGCTTGTGATTACTTATATTATAGCCGAGGTCGCCTGCGTGCCTATGTCCGACCCCGCCATACCCTTATTTTATGGAATCGTGCCTATTTTGACTTTGTTTTTGCTGCATTACTTGATATCGTTTTTATCCCGAAAATCGTTAAAGTTTAGATCTCTTATTGACGGGCACAGTGTAATGGTAATAGACCCCAACGGCATTAATTACAAAGCGTTAAAACAACTTAATATGAACCTAAACGACCTTTTGGAAGCGGCGAGAAGCCAAGGCTATTTTGACTTGTCCGAGATTCATTACGCTATGTTTGAGACCAACGGCAAATTATGCGTTATACCTAAGGCGGAATACGCTCCGTTGAAGCCTTCGGATATCAAGCTAAAGCCCCAGCAGCAGACTCCGCCCGTATCGTTGATAATTGACGGAAAGGCGATAAACCTAAACTATTTTAAAATTAACAAACAGCAATTGGAAAAAATCATAAAAGCCAAAACCAACAAAAAAATCAAGCAAATCGCTTTCGCCTATGCCGATGGGCAAGGGTTTACATATATTCAACCAAAAGAGGGCAAATATATAACCGCCAATATTAAAGAATTAAAAACTTCCGCCTAAATTTTTAAAGGACCAAATCAATGAACAGAGGGATAGTGGCTATAATCGTATTTATTGTTTTGATGACGGCGTCTGTTTTGGAAATGTTTTATGTGGAAGACAGAATAAAAGATCTAGACAGTCAAATTAAAGTTTTGTATGAGTATATGGAACAGGATAAAGAGCATATTGACACATCGTTAAACAAAAAAACCATAAGTAAAATAGAAAATCAATGGAATAAAGACAAGATTATCTTTCATTTTCTTTTTTCGCATATGCAAATCAATGAGTTAAGTTACAAGATAACGGCATTAAACAGGCATATACATCAAAACGATTATAATATGGCAAACACGGCCGCCTCCGCTATAATCAAAAATTGCGAAATGATTTTGAGTTATTTTTATCCGACATTGCAAAATGTTTTATGACTTGATTTTGTCCAACAAGCTCATATCTATATGGCAATAACCGCCGGGATTCTTCTTTAGGTATTGCTGGTGGTATTCTTCGGCGCGGCAAAAATTATTTATAGGTTTTATCTCGGTAGCAATTGGCTTTTTATATTTTTTTTGTTCGGCTTGGACGCGATTTTGGATAATGTCCGAATCGCCCTTATCCGCGTAATATATCGCCGTTCTGTATTGTCTGCCGATATCGTTGCCTTGACGGTTAACGCTTATAGGGTCAATAATCATAAAAAAATAGTCAAGTATTTTTTCTAAGCTCAATAAACCAGCGTCGTATTTGATATATACCGTTTCGCTGTGATCGGTCTTTTTCAAATCGTTATAAGTTGTGTTTTTTTGTTTGCCATCGGCATAACCGACATAAGTTTGCAAGACGCCGTCAATTTGGCTAAAAAACTCTTCCACGCCCCAAAAACATCCGCCCGCTAGGTATATTTCTTTGGTTTTCATTTTTATCCTCTTTCAAAAACCTTTTTTAGATATTGCCCCGTATAACTATGCGGCATCCGCGCGATTTCTTCGGGCGAGCCCTTGGCGATTACCTGCCCGCCCTGCTCGCCGCCTTCTGGCCCTAAGTCTATAATATAATCGCATACCTTAATTACATCAAGGTTATGCTCGATAATAATCATCGTATTGCCGCCCTCTACTAATGATTGCAACACTTTGATAAGCCTGTCCACATCCGCCATATGAAGACCCGTGGTGGGCTCGTCCAAAATATAAGCGGTCTTGCCCGTACTGCGCTTGGACAATTCGGTGGCTAGCTTGACTCTTTGGGCTTCGCCGCCCGACAGGGTGGTGGCGGACTGTCCTAGTCTTATATATCCTAAGCCGACTTGATGCAAAGTCTTGATTTTTCTATAAATGGACGGCAAATTCTCAAAAAACGCCATAGCCTCGTCCACAGTCATATGCAAAACATCGGCTATATTTTTTCCTTTATATCTTACCTGCAAGGTTTCTCGGTTGTATCTTTTGCCCTTGCACACCTCGCAAGGCACATACACATCGGGCAAGAAGTGCATTTCTATTTTTTTGATACCGTCGCCTTGACACGCCTCGCACCTTCCGCCTTTGACATTAAAGCTAAATCTGCCCGGTCTATACCCACGCTCTTGAGCGTCGGGCGTTGACGCGAACAATTCCCTAATCATAGTAAACGTGCCCGTATAAGTCGCGGGATTGCTTCTAGGCGTGCGGCCTATGGGGCTTTGGTCAATATCTATAACCTTATCAAGATATTCCAAACCCAAAATATCGTCGCAATTGGCGGGCTTTTTTTTGCTTCTGTTGAGAATGCTCGCCAAAGCGGGATACAAAGTATAATTAATAAGCGAGCTTTTGCCGCTACCCGACACCCCGGTTATCGCCGTCATAACTCCTATGGGAATGGCGACATCTATATTCTTGAGATTGTTTTCTCTCGCGCCTTTTATAACCAAATATTTGTCGCTTGTTCTTCTTTTTTTGGGAATCGCGATGTGTTTTTTGCCGCTTAAATACTTTCCCGTAATGGACTCAGGCGTGTCAATAATATCTTGTAGGCTGCCTGTCGCCACAAGCTTGCCGCCATGCTCGCCCGCGCCCGGTCCGATATCAACTATATAATCGGCTTCTCTTATAGTCTCTTCATCGTGCTCAACCACTATCAAAGTATTGCCTAAGTCCCTTAGACCTTTCAAAGATGAAAGCAATCTGCCGTTGTCGCGCTGGTGTAAGCCAATGCTGGGCTCGTCCAATATATACACAACGCCCATAAGCCCGCTGCCTATCTGGGTGGCAAGCCTTATTCTTTGGGCTTCGCCGCCCGACAAAGTGCCCGAGCTTCTAGAAAGAGTGAGATAATCAAGCCCAACATTGACCAAAAACTTTAGCCTTGCCTTTATTTCGTTAATAACCTGCTGGGCGATAACCAACTCATTGCCCTTTAGTTTTAAATCCTCAAAAAATTGATAGCACTTATGGACGGGTTTTTCGCACAACTCAAAGATATTTAAACCGCCCACCTTGACGCTTAAGGCTTCTTTTCTCAAGCGTTTGCCGTGACAGGTCTGACACGGAACAGTTTTCATATATTTTTCAATTTCATATTTGATGTATTCGGACGATGTTTCGCGGTATCTTCGGGCTAGATTGTTGACCACGCCTTCATATGTGGCGTAATATTGACCGCTAAAAGAATGGGATTTGTATGTAAACTCAAACTTTTGGTCGCCCGCGCCGTAAAAAATAATATCCACGATGTCTTGGGGCAATTCCTTAAAAGGCGTATCCATACTAAAGCCGTATTTTGCGGACAAAGCTTTTAGATGCATTTTCATATGGTTGTTGGTGTCTAGGTTCCAGCCATGGACGGCTATCGCGCCTTGATTGATAGATAATTCGTCGTCTTTAATTAACAAGGTCGGGTCTATCTCGGTCTTAAAGCCCAAACCCGTGCAATCGGGACACGCTCCAAAAGGACTATTAAAACTAAACAGCCTAGGCTCTATTTCTTCTATGCTGATATCGCAATCCACGCAAGCATAAGCTTCCGAAAACAATGTCTCAACGCCCCCGTTGTCTATGACCGCGAGCCCGCCCGAGAGTTTTAGCGCGTTCTCCACGCTTTCGGTTAGGCGCTTGAGAATATCTTTATTTATAATCAAGCGGTCCACAACCACGCTAATGTTGTGTCTTATGTTTTTTTCCAGCTTGATTTCTTCGTCCAAAGTATAAATATGACCGTCAATCTTAACCCTTACATAGCCGCTGTTTCTTAGATGCTCAAACATCTTGACAAACTCGCCTTTTTTGCCGCGGACGACTGGCGCCTGAACCATAATCCTAGCGCTCTCGCCCATCGCCATTATGCGATCGACTATTTGGTCTATGCTCTGGCGCGTTATTTCCTTGCCGCAATTAGGGCAATGGACTTTGCCTACCTTGGCGTAAAGAAGTCTAAGGTAATCGTAAATTTCGGTTATCGTTCCCACGGTCGAGCGGGGGTTTTTGGAAGTGGTCTTTTGGTCAATGCTAATAGCCGGCGAAAGCCCTTCTATTGAGTCCACATCGGGCTTGGAAGTCTGCCCTAAAAATTGGCGCGCGTATGAGGATAGGCTTTCTATATATCGCCTTTGGCCTTCGGCAAAAATGGTATCAAAAGCAAGCGTGCTTTTGCCGCTGCCCGATATGCCGGTAAAAACCACCATCTTGTTGCGCGGGATTTTAAGATTAATGTTTTTAAGATTGTTTTCTCTTGCGCCTTTTATTGTTATGAAGTTCTTGTTTGCGGTATTCTCGCTCATTTTTTTAGCCTTTTTCTTAATTTCGCGATCTCATCCCTTATTATTATAGCTTGCTCAAAGTCCAAACTCTTGCTGGCAAGGTCCATTAATACTTTGAGTTTTTCAATCTCTTTGGGAATGTCTTCGGTTTTTATATTAGAGGTAGTATCTGCTTTTTTGGTTATTTCTAATGTGTTGGTTATGTCTTTTATGATTGTCTTGGGCACTATATTATGTTCTTTGTTGTAACTCATTTGTTTGGCGCGGCGGCGATTGGTCTCGTCTATAGCCCGTCGCATAGAGCCTGTTATGGTGTCGGCGTAAAGTATCACTCTGCCTTGGGAATTGCGGGCGGCTCTGCCCACGGTCTGAATTATCGCCCTGTCGCTTCGCAAAAAACCTTCCTTGTCGGCGTCTAGGATAGCCACAAGCGCCACTTCGGGCATGTCCAGCCCTTCCCTTAACAAGTTAATGCCTACCAAAACATCAAACTCGCCTTTTCTTAGCGAACTTATTATTTCTATGCGCTCTAGGGCGTCTATCTCGCTGTGAAGATAGCGAGCTTTAATGCCGAAATTAAGCAAGTATTCTGTAAGGTTCTCGGCCGTTTTTTTGGTCAATGTCGTAACTAATACCCTAAAGTTGTTTGATATGGTTTTGTTAATCTCGCCGATAAGATCGTCTATTTGACCTTTTATTGGTCTTACCTCAATCTCGGGGTCAATTAGCCCCGTGGGTCTTATCAGTTGCTCAACCACTTGGTCAGCTATGCCCAATTCATACTCGGCGGGCGTCGCCGAAACATAAATGACTTGACCTATGCGCTCGTTAAACTCTTTAAAGTTAAGCGGTCTGTTGTCAAAAGCCGCGGGCAACCTAAAGCCGTATTCTACCAAATTGGTCTTTCGCGCGATATCGCCGTGATACATACCTCTAATTTGAGGAATGGACATATGAGATTCGTCTATAAAC